>CAZOEW010000027.1:0-26849 GCA_964578935.1 uncultured Desulfobacterales bacterium
GATTACTTTGATCTCGTGATAATATGCGCAATTATTTTTTGCGCTGTGTATAATACAAAAAAAATTCATTAATCCTACAATTTTTTTCGAATAGATTAAAACATTTTTATCCTTCTTAATTATTATTTCGGAGGACTAACAATGAGATACAGACTCCTTATGTGGGCAGGATGTGTTTTTGTGGCATTTTTCGCTGGTTGCGTTTCCAAAGCTCAATTTAATGCCGTTCGCAATGATTATAACCTTTCACAGCAAGCGCTCCAGACATCGGAAAAAGCAAAAGACCAGTGCCAGAAGGATAAGACGGAATTGCAGGGTCAAATCGAAACTATCCGTGATGAAAACGATTTACTTTCCCAAAAGATTGATGAATTAGGCCAGACGATCAAGGGAAAAGAAACCGTCATCTCGCTTCAAGAGACAATTATACGACTGTTTGATGATTCAGAACAAACGCTTCAGACCAGTATTAAGGAGCAAATTGCGGCTCAAAAAATTGAACCGTCTACTTCACCACCACCCATGAAAGTTGTTCTAGTAAATAAACTTCTTTTTGAATCGGGAAGTGCTATCTTGAGTGAAGATGGCAAAACTCTTCTAAAAAAATTAACGGGACTCATGCAGGAGAAACGATACCCAAATATTCGAGTCCAGGGGCATACCGACAATCGCCCACTGAAGTCAACCACAATGTATGCTACCAACTGGGAATTATCTGTCGCTCGGGCAACGACGGTGGTTCGGTTTCTTCAAGAAGTCGTCGGTATTGAACCGGAACGAATATCAGCAACGGGATTTGGACAATACCGACCCATTGCGTCTAATGAGACTGATGAAGGGAGGCGTCAGAATCGCCGGATTGAAATTATTTTAGAAACCACGAGGGATAAAGAAAGGACAGAAGGGACATCTTAAACCAATTAACAATGGTGTATGCTCCGATAAAAGTGGTTAAAAAAACATCTATCCTTGCTCCCAAACGCGATCTGGAATTTGAAGCCGCTTTTTCTCTAAACAATCAGGATAATAATGGCAGCAGTTATACACCCTGACAAGATAGGATTTCGTGCAGTTTAAATTCGGGGATGGTCATTAAGAATGACCTTTTTTACATTGATACTCATACTCAGATAATGTAATTCATATCAACGTGGCCAAAGCCAAAAATGGGTAAAGACAATCTTGATAATTACAGTTTTAGTGAGCAAAGCAACAAAGCCAGCCTTAAAACATCCATTCAAAAACGATTGCTCGTTCGACTTGGTGTTGCCGGAGCCCTAATCTCCATTGTACTCGCATCCACCGTTTTTTTTATTGAAATCAATAGATTATTTAGCCATGTCAATAGTCGCGCCAATGAAATAACCATGCGCTTTAATGATGAAATTCGGTACTTGTTGGATAGTCCAACGCTGGCAGAGCAACCCGCGCTTCGGAATAAACTGAAAATGCTTTTAATTGCAGGTAAACTGAATCTGGGGATGGGTTCCGTGATTTGTGCAGGTATCTACGATCTTGACGGAAAAGAAATAATCATGGAAAAGGATAGGCGTTGCGCCTATCTAAGTGTAGTTGATGATTTTATGAAATCACGGGAACATCGACTGCCGGCAGTTTTAAAAAAAGTTTATAAGTTCATGCGTATCAAAGGGAGACCACACATACTGCTTACCTTTCCGCTCACCAACAGCAAGGGTGAGCAGGTTGCCGTCATCAAAGGCATTTTTGCAATATCATCCGCAGCTAGTAATGAAGTTGTTGGGCGTATTGTGCGAACAGCCTTTGAGGCCATTGGCATTGTGATTTTAACCACGTTAATTTTTTATCCCATAATCATCACGCTCATCGGACGGATATCGAAGCAGGCGGATAACCTTCTTAGATCAAATATTGAAATTTTACGGGTTCTTGGAAGCGCCATCGCTAAGCGGGATAGCGATACAGATATTCATAATTATCGAGTCACAATTTACTCGGTAACCTTAGCCGAAGCGTTCGGATTGAAGCGAAGCTTGATTCGAGGACTGATAAAAGGCGCTTTTCTGCATGACGTAGGCAAAATTGGTATCAGCGACCGAATTTTGTTGAAACCTGGCAAGCTTACAGTAAACGAATGTGAGATAATGAAAAGTCATGTCAATCATGGCATCGACATTGTTGAACGTTCGGACTGGCTGAAAGATGCGACAGATGTGGTTGGTTGTCATCACGAACGATTTGACGGCAAAGGATATCCATATGGGTTAACCAGTGAAATTATCCCTATCAATGCCAGAATTTTTGCAATTGCCGATGTATTTGATGCGCTGACCTCCAAGCGGCCTTACAAATCCCCAATGCCTTTCGATGATGCGATGAAAACTTTAAGAAAAGGGCGTGAGAGTCATTTTGATCCTTCCCTTCTTGACACCTTCACTACCATTGCAAAGCCACTTTATGACAGATTCGCAAATTGTTCTGATCAAATATTGCGCGAGAAGCTGGAATCGATTACGCAACAGTATTTTTCCAATTAGATCTACCTTTGCAGAGGATTTGCGGAGAAAATTGTAAAATCAAGAACCGGTTGTCAGCGGATAATGCTGCGGTCTTCCGGAATCGGCGCAAATCGCACGCAAGTTTTTATCCATCCTGATGGATGGGTGCTTTTTCATATTGCCGACAGATAGCACCCGCTACAATGTAAATTGACCATTTTCATAGATGACGGTTTTTTCTCCGGATGCAAGGTGAGCGGTTACCGTCTTTTTTTCCGTATTCACAATATCCCAGTGAAGCGCGGAGTCATTGAATCCCAGACTGGCTTTTCGGGCAGCGGTTAATCTGGACGGATCACCGTCAAAGGTGTCGGAGTAGGAAGATCCAAGTGCGATATGGCAGTTGCCGTAATTTCCGCCGTAGTTTTCATCAAAAAGCGTATTGGCCATAAACATTTTGATTTTTGAAAACCGTTTGTCCGTGAGGGAAAATTCTCCAATTTTACCGGCGCCCTTGTCCATGGCAAGCTGTTTCCGGATAAAGTTGCTTCCCTTCTCCGCATTGATTTTCACAGCAGTTCCTTTTTGAAATTCAATCCGAATTCCTTTCACATAGTTTCCGTCACGAAATGAAGGCTGGTCTGCATAATAGGTTCCTTTTGTCCCTCTCCAGTCCGGTGAAATAAAAATTTCAAAACTCGGAATGTTGTGCCCGGATATGCCGACCCACTTTCTGCATTCACCCGGTTCGACAACCAGATCCGTGTTTTCGGATTCAATATGCAGTGATTTTATCTTCAGACGGTTCAGCCATTTTTTGATGGAACCGGCCTGCCGGTAAACCTCCTGCCAGTGCATCACCGGATTTTTTCTGTTGAGAAAACAGGCGGCAACAATCTCTTTTGTATATTCCTGCATGGAAAGATTCGCATGTTTTGCCAGGGCCTCTGTCGGGTACATGCACAGGGTCCAGCTAAAATCCCCCTTTTCATCCCGTTTGGTCAGAATGTCCCGCAGCTTTTTTCTGGAAATGGCTGCCTGTCCGATTTTCGATGGATCAACTTTACTGAGATGGGTAATGGATTCAGGCGCGTGAAGAAAAATGCTGCCGTTCAAATTTTTCATGAGGGTTTTTTCTCCCGGCGGGATAAAAGAGAGCTGGCCTTTGTTTGCGATCTGATAAAGCTGTTTTTCCATTGTCGGCGTCGGAACCATCCGTGGTAGGGGATGTCTCCCCAGTTCCAGGAGCCTTGCCTGCAGTTTTTCGGCAAGTTTTACCGCAGGCATGCCGTAGCGGATAACAATGATGTCGTTTTTTTGGGTTCGTCCGCTTCTTGCCGTATTCAGCCCCCAGAGCAGAACATCTGCATAACGATCAAGCTGTGTTTCGGTCAGCATTTGGAATCCTCTCCATTGATGTTGAAATTTCAGGCTGCCTTTATTGTATCTTTCGGAACATGACAGGTTATGGATGGTTATCCTTGAGAAAGAGCCTGTGGTATTCCGGTTCGGAAAGATGCTTTTTCAGCATCCGGCTTATCAGTTCAAAGATCTCGCTCAGATCTTCATCGGACATGATTTTTATCATATGTTTCATCAGCGCGTCATCAGAAAACTTCTGAAGATAGCAGATGACGGTGTTTTCATCGGTTTCGCGATTCAGGCCGAAACCTAAAAGATCCTGATAGGTTTCGACGAATTGATGTGTATGCTTTTTCATATCTCATTCCTCTAAAGCAGGTGGAGCTGTTGTTTGGCTGTGAACTGCCTTTTTCCACAACCCCCTGATTCCTTCAACCATGCAATGAAAAAGGGGTTGATCATGCAGGTATCAAAAGGCCGTTCGCGGACAGGCAGGCGCTGATAGATAAATTTTGGGAATGATAATCGAAAACAGCAGGAAGATCAAGCGTTGGGAAGATTGTTTCCGAAGGTTCCGGTCATTGATCGTTGAGTCTGGAAACTTTCAGCACAATGAACGGAATGGGGATGCTCCGTGCTTCTAAATTGTATTGACGAAAACGAATTTTATGATTATCTCGTGATGTATAGCTGAAATGAACTCGTTGCTTCAAATTGAATCAAAGGAATTCAGATTGAAATTAACCGATATGTTACCCCTTGAAGAATGGATTGCGTTTGAAAAGGATATACATGAAAGATCCGGCCTGGATGTAAATGTTTTTAATACGGAAGGGATTCGAATATCTTCTTATAAACAATGGGTAAACAAACTTTGCCCTGTCATAAAAGCACATGACAAAGGCCAGGCTTTTATTTGCGCCGTAGCGCATATGAATATTGCCGCTCAGGCAAAGTTCGAAAGGACGGCTGTGATCGAGGAGTGTGATGCCGGATTTTTAAAGCTGGTCGTGCCTATTTTTTCAGATGAGGAATTTATCGGCTCTGTCGGCGCGTGCGGCCTTCTCCTTGACGAAGGCGAGGTGGATTCCTTTATGGTAAATCGGACGATCGAAATCAGTGAGGAGGAGATCGAAAGCCTTTCCAGCGGGATTGCGAAAATGACTACAGAAGATGTTCAACTGCTTGCCGACTATATACAGGAGCAGATCGATCGGATTATCAAAGCGTTTCATCAAAAGCGGGTTTAACTCCTGCTTTGAACGACTTTTCAAAATCAGATAAAACCCGGAGAAGGTGTTTAAAACTGCATTGTAAAGCAGACTCCGGTGGAGGAGTCTGCTTTTTTTTCAAATTGGTTTGTATCGGAGCTGAGATCTGATTTTTAACGTACACTGTTTTTAGCCCTGCTGCTGACCTGCTCATCAATGAGATCCCGGATATTTTTTCTTAACAGGTCTGTTTTTTTTGCAAATTCACAGCCTGAGCGGGCTCCCTTTGTCGGATTATATCGCAGAATCCATTTGACTTCCATTTCAATGCTTCGCAGAAAATCAGATGAAGGCAGCCCTATTACTTCCAAAATATAGAAACGGTCTCCTGGTTTAAGAGCCGGGCTCGGATTGATTTTGAAGTTCAATCCAATTCCTTCTTCGCTCAGATTGAGAATGTTGGCCTTTAAGATGTTTTTGTTCAGATCTTCCAGAGTGAGGCTTATTTCATGGTCGCTGCTAAAAAGAAATCGGCTGATACTCCTTCTTTCTATTGTTGTTTCGATAGCGTCCTCCTCTTTCGAGCCTTATGCCGGATGTGAGACATGGAACCATTCCCTGATAGCATTGAGCCGGCTGCCCTGTGATTTCCTCAACGGCTATTTTCTGTCAATCTGCTTCAGAACGAGCTTCTAAATTTTGGAAAAGTACATAGCGTAAAATATATTGTGTGTCAAATAGTTATATATACTTTATGTAGTGGTTAGGATCCAGGAATTCGATCAAATGGTTCAAGGAAAACATTCTGAAGTGCAGCAGGGCAGGCCGATCCGCATGGAAGCTTCATAAAAGTCTGTTTTTATGCAAAAAGACTTAGATCATGTTTGGCACCGTGTCTGCTGTCAGCTCTTTTCAGACGGAAATTCTTCCGGTGTGTTTTCATTGTCTGAATCCGGATGGCTGTCATCCTGGATCATCTCATCAGGCAGTTCTTCTGAGTCCAGATCGGTTTCCTTTTCCGTCATGCCTTCGGTTTCAGACTCAAAAGAGTCGGTCTGATCTGAATCCGTTTCTTTTTCCGATTCGTAAAGATTTTCTTCAAATACAGCCTGTGATTGTTTTCCGAATTCCTCAATTTCCTTGAGGGATGGAAGATCTTTCAAATCTTTCAAGTCAAAAAGTTCAAGAAATTGTTTTGTGGTGGCATAAATGAGCGGTCTTCCCGGTATATCCTTTCTTCCCAGCGCTCTGATTAATTTTCGTTCCATCAGCAACCGAATGATGCCGCCTGATTCAACACCTCTGATGTGTTCAATATCACTGCGGATAATGGGTTGCCTGTATGCAATGATAGCAAGCGTTTCAAGGGCTGGTTTGCTCAGACGCACCGGGTTTGGCTGTATCAGAAGTGAAATCCATTTGCTATATTCCGGGGAGCTTCGAAACTGGTAACCACCCGCGACTTCACGAAGATAGAAGCCTCCTTTTTTAGTTCCATAATCTTCAATAAGCTCGTCCAGAGACTGCTGGATCTCCCTGGTGGAGATATCCGGCAGTATTTTCCGGATCTGGTTGACTGAAATAGGTTCTTTCGAAACGAATATCAGGCTTTCAATGATGTTTTTTAAATCTTCCATGGTCGGAGCGCTGTTTTCAAAGATAAAAAAGTCTTAATGTACCGCTTTGTAAATGCTGCACAATTCGGATAAGATTTAACTTGGCCATTTCCAGAATAGCAAGAAAGGTAACGACAATGTTCCTTTTATCATAATTTTCTGCGAATAGCTCCTCAAATGTTATGGAGCCCTTGTTTTCAAAAAGATCGACAATTTGATTGATCCGATCTTTTACCGATATTTTGTCGGCACTGAAATCGACCCGATGATCCGGTGAAATGTTGTTCAGTATGGTCTGAAAAGCATCAATCAGTTCAAACAAACCAACATTGATCATTTTGTCATCCTGGTTCATCAGGATATCATCTTTTGAAGCGGTCCTTGAAAAGGTATCTTCACCCAGAAGAGATCTTTCCATCAGTTCTTCTGCCGCCGCCTTAATCTGAAGGTATTCGGCAAGAGGCCTTGCGATCTCCATGCGCGGATCCTCTTCTTCCTCCTCCTCATCATGTGATGGCAGCAGCATCCTCGATTTTATTTGAGTCAGCGTGGCGGCCATGAGTAGGAATTCGCCTGCAAAGTCAATATTCATGGATTTCATCCAGTCGATATACTCCAGAAATTGATCGGTTATCAACGCAATCGGTATATCATAAATATCCACTTTTGCCTTCCGGATCAAATAGACAAGCAGATCCATCGGGCCTTCAAATACATCCAGTTTTACTTTATAGTCGTTTTCAGGCATCGCTTTTCATCACAGGGGGTTTTCTGATTGTACATCAGATTTTTATTGCTGCTCTGACTTCTTCCATGGTTTTGATTACAACTTTTTTTGCTTTTTCGTCGCCATTGCGGATAATTTCATTAACCAGTTCAGGTCGCGACTCGTAGAATGCCCTTTTTTCACGAATCGGTTCCAACGCATCGGCAAGATTTTTTGCCATGATCAGTTTGCATTCGACGCATCCGATTTTCGCGCTGCGGCATTTTGCATCGATATCATCCAGAAGGGGTTTTTCAGAATAGAGTTTGTGAAACTCAAAAACATTGCATACGCCCGGATCTCCGGGGTCTTCCCTTCGGGCTCTTTGGGGATCGGTTATCATCCGGCCTACGGTTTTAACTATTTTTTCAGGACTGTCAGACAGGTAAATGGCGTTTTCATAGCTTTTGCTCATTTTCCGTCGATCCGTTCCCAGTATCTTGGGAGTTTCCGTCAGTATCGCTTCCGGTTCCGGGAATACATTCCCGTATAGAAAATTGAAACGCCTTGCGATCTCACGTGTAATTTCGACATGAGGGACCTGGTCGACGCCTACCGGGACTCCGTCGGCCTTATAAATTATAATATCCGCAGCCTGCAGAACAGGATATCCAAGGAAGCCGAAGGTTGAAAGATCTTTATTGGACAGTTGAACAATCTGGTCTTTATAGGTTGGATTTCGCTCAAGCCATGGCACGGGCGTTATCATGGAAAGGAGTAGAAAAAGTTCCGCATGCTCTTTGATGTGGGATTGGACAAACAGGGTACTTTTTTCAGGTGAAAGACCGACGCTTAACCAGTCGATCATCATGTTGTGAACATAATTCGAAATTTTGCTTGTGTTTTCATAATCACTTGTCAATGCATGCCAGTCGGCTATGAAAAAAAAACAGTCATGCTGATCCTGAATTTTTACCCAGTTTGCCAGGGCGCCATGCAGATTTCCAAGGTGCAGAGGACCGGTTGGACGCATGCCGCTTAAAACCCTTTTCACACTCGTCATTTAAGTTCTCCTTAAAGATCTCCGGAAGTTTTTTTTATGTGGGGCACCGCATAATTTTTTGCATAATCAAGTTCATCTTCCTTTGTTTTCAGATTGCCGTTCAGCTTCTGGTCTCTCACGGCATTCAGAATTTTTCCATATAACGGGCCCGGAGCAATTCCGAATTGGATCAGATCCCTTCCTTTGATTAAAACTTTGATTTGCCGCAGTTGGGTAAAGTAAAAAGAAATGGCCTTCTCAACCTTTTTTTGTCTTGTTGTCGCCATCATGTAAAGAATTAATTCCGTCTTGAAAACGCTCAGTTTTTTATAAATGGTACTGTTTTTTACCGGCAGCTTTCTCTCCAGGCCGCTGAGACACTTTTCAGCCTCAAATCTTTCATCGCTGAAAAATTTCAGGTACCGGGGTGAAAGTTCCAGATGCCTGCAGATCTCTTCCGAAGTTTTCATGTCACAATGCCGTATCAGAATCAGAAAATAGACGGCCCACTTATTATAGGATTCTTCCAGAAATAGCAAATCATGCCACGTTATCACTTTATGTGCTGAATTTAATAAACGAATCATGTTTTTGCTCATTTTGACGGACGGATGGATAAACTGTAGAAGGTTGTAGTCGGCAAGTCTGATTATAGCCGGAGTCGGGTTTTCCTCCTCAAAGATTTGCCACAACTCCATAAAAAGCCGCCTGCCGCTGAGCTGCTTGAAGAAATTCATTTTAACCGCATTTTCAATTAATCCTGATGTCAGTTTGCCGATTGAGAATCCAAAACGCTGTTCAAATCTTATCGCCCGGAAGCCGCGGGTCGGGTCCTCCACAAAGCTCAGATTATGAAGTATCCGGATGATTTTTCCCTTTAAGTCACGCTGTGCGGAAAAAAAGTCGATGAGCGTTCCAAAATGATCAGGCGACAATTGAATCGCAAGCGTATTGATTGTGAAATCACGTCTGAAAAGATCCAGTTTGATTGAACTCATTTCAACAGTGGGGAGTGCGGCCGGGCTTTTATAGTATTCCATTCTGGCTGATGCAACATCGATTTTAAAACCATCCGGGAAAATAATTACGGCAGTACCGAATTTCTGATACGCATTGAACCGCGCGCCCTTAATTTTCGCATACTTTTTCGCAAAAGCAATTCCGTCGCCTTCGATAACGATATCAATATCTTCATTCTTTCTGTATAAAAAAAGATCTCTTACGAATCCGCCAACCACATAAGAGTTGAAACCAAGTTCGGCTGCTGTTTCTCCGATTGACTTCAGCATATCAATCAGGTTTTTTTTCAAACGCTCCTTCATCAGCTTGCGTACGTTGCGCGTCCTTGCAGTATTCGGCCCCTGGAAAGAATCCTGATCCTTTCCGTTTTTTCGAAAATCCTGGTCAACAAGAATGTTCAAAAGGTTGGTTCGTGTAATCACCCCTTTTATTTTTCCATTTTCCATGACAGGCAGAATACGCTGTTTGTTTTCAATGATTTTTTTCTGTATTTCCTGGAGATCGGCTTCGATCGGCACGGAGGCGATCTCAGTACTCATATATTCCTTTACCGGTACCGAATTCAGATCATGAAACAATGCTTTCTCGACAACCTGCCTGGAAATATAGCCGAGGAGTCGTTCCTTCCCATTTTTTTTTTCCGTAACCAGAAGTGCGTTGACATTATACCGGGTCATTTGTTTGCCTGCATCACTGCAGGAAATCTCCGGTCCAATCGAGATTACCGGGGAGGACATGATTTCAGCGGCAGTTTGAGCCGGCCTGACCTTGCGATATAAAATTTCAAAAAGCTGCTGCTCGACCTGGGCGAGCGTCTGGTCGCGGATCGTTACCGCAGCGGCAAAAGGATGTCCGCCGCCTCCCAAAGGCCTGAGAATTTCACCTGCATCAACCTCCGGTATTCTGCTTCGAGCCACAATATAAATTTTATTTGCCATACGGGCAATTGCGAAAAGGGTGTTCAGGCTTTCCATTTTCATCATCTTTTGGACCAGAATGGCGAAATCAGGTATATATCCTTCGTGTGAAATATTTGTCGAAGTAATTTCCACGCCGTTTATTTTAAATCGGGTAGCGGACTGAAGCATATCATTGAGAACTTTAACCTGCTCAGGGTTTATCTCTTTTGAAATCATATCGGAAATGACATTCAGGTTGGCACCCTTTGACAGCAGGAAAGCGGCAGATTTTAAATCCTGTTCGGTTGTGGATGAAAAGGTAAAAGAACCGGTATCTTCATATATTCCCAGGCACATAATGGTTGCTTCATCCGGTGTGAGATCGATTTTTTTTTCCTCGATTATTTTCGCCAGGATGGTTGTGTTGGCACCGGTTGCATCGCAAAAATCAGAATTTGGTTTGATATCGTCCGGTCCGGAAGGGTGATGATCATAAACATGAATTTCAATGTCCGGCCTGGACAGCAGTGTTGAAAGTTTTCCGATACGGTCTTCACGCCTTGTATCAACCAGAACCAGGCGTTTGATGGTTGAAAAATCAATATCTTTAATGTCGACCATATTGAACAGGTAGGCCATCGAATCGATCAGAAAATTATGAAGACTTTTTTCATATGATCCCGGAAATACAACAAGAGCCCCGGGATAGAGTTTCTGGGCGGCCAGCATGGAAGCGACAGCGTCAAAATCGGCATTTACATGTGTGGTGATGATCGTCAGGTTTTGCTTTTCAGATGTCGGCATAATCATGATCTCGTAAGATTTTTTCTGAAACCATATTAAAAATTATAGAAGGTGATACAACGTTACCGAAGGTTTATCAAGCTCAAGTGTATTTATGGTATGGCAAATATGCTCTAAACCGCATTTTTTGCTGATCGGAAATGGCTATATCGGATGCGATACATGGTGCCCCAAATAAAACCAGCTAAAACAGTTGTTGTTTGGCAAAGACTGTGATAGCAGAATAATTAAATTTCAGTAAGATCGCATATACGCATTTCAGACGAAAAATACAGATATCTGCCGGAAGTGGTTTGTGGATAAAACCGGTTGGTTGTTCGGTGCCGGAATTTTTGCCTAAAAACAGGGTTGTTACTTCATCGAAACATGAAAAGCACACCAACGCCGGAGTATAATTACATTTTTGGTCCTGTGCCATCGAGGAGACTTGGAATTTCTCTTGGGGTGGATCTGATGCCGCATAAAACATGCACGCTGGATTGCGTGTACTGTGAATGCGGGAAAACCACTCACCTGACAATAAAGCCGGATGAATATACGCCGGTTGACAAAATCAAGCATGAGCTCAATTCTTTTCTGGCTTCCAGCCCCAGACTGGACACCATTACGTTTTCAGGTTCCGGTGAACCTACCCTTCATAGCGGCATCGGGGAAGTCATCCAGTATATAAAGTCTGATTTCCCGGAGTATAACGTGGCTCTTTTGACAAACAGCACCCTTTTTTCTTTTTCCGAAATTCGAAAAAAGATTCTGGATGTTGATCTTGTCATTGCGTCTTTTGATGCTGCGTCGGAAGCTCTTTTCAGAACGATAAATCGTCCTCATCCCGGTCTTGACAACAAGGCTGTTGTTGAAGGAATTCTTGCGCTGAAAAATGAATATTCAAATCAATTCTGGATTGAAGTTTTTATCGTTCCGGGGTTTAATGATAACCTGGATGAAATCACGCTGATCCAGGATTTTATGAACCGCATCAAACCGGACCGGATTCATCTGAATACGCTTGACAGGCCGGGCACTGAAAAATGGGTGGAGCCTGCAAGTAAAGATGTATTAAAAAAAATACATGCCTGTATGCGCAATGTTAATATCGTTCAAAATATCGACTATTCAACATCGGAAAAGAGACCTTCGGATGATATTTTAAAATTTATTTTATCCATTTTAAGGCGCCGGCCCTGTACAGCAGAAGATCTTTCGAACAGCACCGGTGCCGATTTGAAAAAAGTGAATCAATATCTTGACATTCTGCTGAAAAATAGAGAGGTTAAGATGGAAAAAATGCCGCGCGGGATATTTTATACAATTCATTCGGAAATATCCGGAAGGCAGGATGATTGTAATGGATGAGAGAACGCACGCCATATAACAGCATTGTAATTCAAGAATCAGGCATGATTTTTGCTGAAAATTTAAATTGTTACACGCCTATTCGGTATGCGGTACGCTGCAGGTCCTTACCGTGTCGAAAAGGAAATAGTATCATTTTGAAATTTTTATAATCATCTCACATGGTCTTCGTTTCTTACAAAGGGGGAGGTTATGCCGGTATTTAAGTGGGAAGGAAAAAATAAAAAAAATGAAGTCCAGAAAGGAGAGCTGGAGGCTGCTAATGAAGCGGCTGTTAGAGCGCATCTCCAAAGAATAAGAATCACGCCGACCAAGATAAAACTCAAACCAAAAGATCTTTTTGAAAATGTCGCATTTCTTCAGCCCAGGGTTAAGGAGGAAGATATTATCGTTTTTTCAAGGCAGTTTTCGACCATGATCGATGCCGGCCTGCCCATCATTCAATGCCTTGATATTCTCTATGCGCAGCAGGATAATACAACGTTTAAAAAGATACTGAAATCACTCAAGGAGTCTGTGGAGGGCGGCAATACACTCGCTGAATCTTTAAAAAAGTATCCAAAGGAGTTTGACGCACTTTATGCCAATATGGTTGCCGCAGGCGAAGCCGGCGGTATTCTTGACGTCATCCTCAGGAGGCTGTCCAATTATCTTGAAAAGTCCGCCAAGTTAAAAAAACAGATCAAAAGCGCCATGATGTATCCCCTGATTACACTTGCAATCGCACTGATCGTTGTCATTGTCATTCTAGTGTTTGTTATTCCGGTTTTTCAGGAAATGTTTGCTGATTTCGGCAAGGACCTTCCCGTGCCAACCCAGATGGTGGTGAGTGCCAGCGAGATCGTAAAAAGCAAAATCCACTATATTATCGGAGCCGTTATTTTGTTCATCTTTGCCTATAAGAAATTTTATGGAACGCCAAAAGGCAGAGCCCTGATGGATGATACGTTTTTGAAATTACCGATTGTCGGTATGTTGATACGCAAGGTGGCGGTATCAAAGTTTACAAGGACAATGGGAACAATGATGGCAAGTGGTGTTGCCATTCTTGATGCCTTGGACATTGTCGCCAAGACTGCGGGTAATACAACCGTTGAGAAGGCGATTTACAATGTGCGGAGCGGTATTTCCGAGGGGCGCACAATGGCCGATCCCTTATCAGAAAGCGGCGTTTTCCCCTCTATGGTTTGTTCCATGATCGCTGTTGGAGAATCTACCGGTGCCCTGGATGCCATGCTCGAAAAAATTGCTGATTTTTATGAAGAGGAGGTCGATGCGGCTGTTGAGAATCTTACTTCAGCCATAGAGCCTTTAATGATGGTTTTTATGGGGACGCTTATCGGCGGACTTGTTGTCGCCATGTATCTTCCGGTATTCCAGATGGCCGGCGCCATCGGCGGGTAATCGGATTTTTCCCAACACGATCATGGATCAGTCAACGCCAAAATTTCAGGAGGACTCCTCTAAAAAAATGAAGGGGCTCATCTTTTTTAGAGCTCTTTTTGCATTTCTTTTACTCGGCTCAACCGTTGTCTATGGATTTCAAAAAATTTCAGTAGAATCGGTTCCTTCCTTCCTGATACTGGTAGGACTCTGCGTAGGGATTCTTTTACTGTCGGTGGTTTATTTTATTGTTTACCGGTATGCCGGTTACTCAAACTGGTTTGCATATGTCCAGTTGAGCATAGATTCATTTGTAATCACCGTGATTGTGTTTGTTACCGGAAGTTTTATCAGCTTTTTCACCTTCCTGTATCTGATCGTCATAATTTGTGCCAGCATGCTCCTGTTCAAGAGAGGAAGCATGATCCTCGCAACGCTTTGCAGCCTGCAGTACGGGGTGATGATTGTCCTTGAATTTCGCCGTATTCTTTTACCGATTGATGCTGAGATCGGGTTAATCGCCGCGGACATCGCGCCGGTTCAGGTTTTTTTTAAGGTTTTTGCCACAATTGTCGCCTGTTTCGCGGTTGCATTCTTGAGCAGTCTTCTTGCGGAGCAGGAACAAAAGGTAAAAAAAGAGCTCATGGCGTTGGAAGCTCATGTAAAAAGGGTTGAAAAAAGCGCGGCAGTTGGTGAAATGGCAGCCGGTCTTGCACATGAAATAAAGAATCCGCTGGCATCCCTTTCCGGCTCCATACAGCTTCTACGGGAAGAGATTCGATATGATCCTGAACATGACAAGCTCATGAAGATCGTTCTGAGAGAAGCGGATCGGCTCAGCAGGCTGTTGAGTGATTTTCTGCTTTTTGCCCGGCCAAAAATCGGCAAACTTGAAGTCTTAAACCTTGAAAAAGTTCTCTCGGAAACGGTCGAGCTGTTTGAAAAAGATACGACATGCCGCGGCCGGGTTGAGTTAAAAATTGAAAACGCCTCAAATCTCAATGTTGAAATGGATCCAGGACATTTGCGTCAGGTATTGTGGAATCTTTTTCTGAACGCGGCGGATTCCATTGATGAAAACGGTACAATCATAATAAGCTTGTATCCGATTAAGCGATCCACTGCCTGTATTGAAATTCGGGATAACGGCCGAGGGATGTCCGAGGAAACCATGAAGCTGATTTTTGATCCTTTCTTTACCACCAGGCCGGATGGTACAGGTCTTGGTCTATCCATTGTACAGCGTATTCTTGCTTCTTACGACTGCCAGCTGGATGTTGAAAGCAAGGAGGGCCAGGGGACATCGTTTTTCCTGAAATTAAAACAGGTTGCACCTCATTGATATTTCTTAACTTAATCTTGACACTACACTGCATATAGGGTAGCTAAATCAGGTTGACCCGTGTTGAATGGTTTTTTGTGACGCCTGACTTAACGAACTGAAACAACTTTATTGATAGATTGTACCCGCGAATCTGTACAGGATTATGGATGAGCGGTTTTTTTCATAGAAAATTGATTGCTTTCGGAAATGGAATGATATGGAAAAGCCGAGTGAGATAATTGAACAGAGGAGAAAAAAGGTCACCGCGTTACGAGAAAAGGGTGAAATTCTTTTCCCAAATGATTTTAAAGTATTGAATCCTGTCTCGGAGATACGGAATGTCGTTGAAAAATCTCCGGAAAGTCTAGGTGAACAGGGAGCTGTTTTTGTCACAGCCGGCAGGATGATGGCGATCAACCGGTTCGGAAAATCATCCTTCCTGCGATTCAGTGACGGAACAGGTCAGCTTCAGGCCTATGTCAGCAAGGATAAGGTCGGAGATGAGGTTTATGCCCTTTTTAAACAGATGGATATTGGAGATTTTGTCGGTGTTAAAGGGCCTCTGTTCCAAACCCGTACTGGGGAATGGACGCTTCTGGCTGAAGAGTTCAGGCTTCTCTGCAAGTCCATACGGCCCCTTCCGGAAAAATTTCATGGCCTGAAAGATCCTGAGAAAAGATATCGTCAACGGTATCTTGATCTTATGATGAACCAGGATACGCGTGAGATTTTTATCAAGCGAAGCAGAGTTGTTCAGGCAGTTCGAAATTTTCTGCTGAACCGGAATTACCTCGAAGTGGAAACTCCCATGATGCAGCCTATACCAGGAGGAGCCGAGGCCACACCTTTTAAAACGTATCACAATGCGCTTGGCATGGATCTGTTTCTTCGGATTGCTCCGGAGTTGTATCTGAAAAGGCTTGTAGTCGGAGGCTTTGACCGGGTTTTTGAAATTAACCGGAATTTCAGAAATGAAGGCGTTTCAGCACGGCATAACCCTGAATTTACAATGCTTGAATTTTATCAGGCCTATGCGACCTATGAAGATCTCATGATGTTGACGGAAGAGATGTTTCAGGAGGTTGCAATCGCCGTGAATGGCACTCCTTCGATTGAATATCAGGGAGAACATATTGATTTTTCAGGAAAGTGGAAACGCATCCCCCTGCTTACCTCTCTTCAGGAGCTCGGTGGCATTGAGCCGGGGATTCTTGATAACCGGGAAGCGCTTCTCGCGGTTGCTGCTTCAAAAAAGATTAAAATCACCAAGTCGGATCGCCTTGGCAAGGTAATAACAAAACTGTTTGATGCCCTGGTTGAGCCCAAACTGATTCAGCCCACTTTTATTACAGGATATCCGGTGGAAGTTTCTCCGCTTTCAAGGAGGAGTGACCAGGAACCGGAGATGACGGAACGTTTTGAACTGTTCATTGCCGGACACGAGATTGCAAACGGTTTTTCAGAGCTGAATGACCCGGAAGATCAGCATGAACGGTTTTTTCAGCAGGTCGCTGACAGGGAAGCAGGTGACGCGGAAGCGCATCTTATGGATCAGGATTATATTGAAGCGCTGGAGTATGGGATGCCCCCAACGGCAGGAGAAGGGATTGGAATTGACAGGCTTGCCATGCTGCTCACCGATTCCGCTTCAATTCGGGAGGTCATCCTGTTCCCGCATATGAAACCTTCAGGCAAGAACGAACACAAGTAACAGACCACGTGTCAAACGCGAACGAAGCGACTACGCTATGACATGATCGAAGATGTTTGGTTTATCGGTTTTTATAATCCATGCATATCAACCAACAGTCGAAGACCATATAAATGCAATTTGAATTTTTCATAGGCAGGCGATATTTAAAAACAAAACAAAGACAAGGATTTATATCCCTTGTCACCATGCTTTCCATGGCGGGCGTTACCGTGGGTGTTATGGCTCTCATCATTGTGATTGCGGTAATGGCCGGCTTTGAATCCGATCTTAAGTCACGTATTCTGGGCGTTGAATCCCATTTGGTCCTCACTCGCCACGGTGGGCAGTTCTCGGATTATCGGAAAATAATCTCAAAGCTGGAACAGCATAAGGGGATTGAATCTGCCACGCCGTTTATCTATTCGCAGGTGATGCTTCGGTCCGCTTCCGGAGTTTCCGGGGCTCTTCTAAGAGGAATTTCACCGGAGTCTGCCGGTCGTGTGATTAAAAATTTTGAAGGCGTTGCTCTTGAAGAGCGTTTTGAAATCAAGAAAGGGAAGGCCGGAGAACCAGCCATCCCCGGTATCATATTAGGCAAAGAGCTTGCAAAAAATATTGGTGTGATGAAAGGGGATACAATTTATCTCATATCTCCACGCGGCATGCTTTCGCCTATCGGTCATATTCCCGATATGAAGCGGTTTAAGGTAACCGATTTTTTTCAATCCGGAATGTATGAGTATGACGGCTCTCTTGCTTATATACATTTAACGGATGCCCAGAACCTTCAAAAAATGGGAGATACGGTATCCGGCATTGAGATACGTGTAAAAGATATATACAGGGCCAAAGAGATCGGGGAAGAGATTATTGATGATCTGGGCTTTCCCTACTGGGTAAGGGACTGGATGCAGATGAACAAGAATCTGTTTTCAGCGCTCAAACTGGAAAAGACCGTCATGTTTATCATCCTGACACTGATTATCCTGGTTGCAGCCTTTAATATCGCGAGTTCTCTTATCATGATGGTAATGAAAAAATCAAAAGACATCGGGATATTGAAGGCCATGGGAACCACCGGTAAGAGTATCCGGAAAATTTTTGTTTACAACGGAATGGTGATCGGAGGAATCGGAACGGTATTTGGCGTTTTCTTCGGATCGATCCTGTGCTTTCTTTTGAAACATTATAAATTCATTGAACTTGATCCGGATGTCTACTATATCTCGACACTGCCGGTGAAACTGGAAATGCTGGATGTGCTTTTAATCGGCTGTGCGGCAATGGTTATATGCTTTTTATCAACGCTTTATCCGGCGCATCAGGCATCAAAAGTCGATCCGGTTGAGGCAATCCGATATGGCTGAACAAAAAACATTCTATAAAAACCCTTTTGAAAAAGGAGAAAAGCCGGATGGTTTGCCGGAAGGCCATTTTATTTCCGGCAAGAACCTTTATAAAAGCTTCCGCAACAACGGTGCCGGCATCGATGTTTTAAGAGGAATTGATTTTGATATCGCCAAGGGAGAGACAATCGCGGTTACTGGCCCTTCCGGTATCGGCAAGTCAACATTCCTTCATATTTTAGGTACCCTTGACAGGCCGGACAGGGGTACCATTTATTTTCTGGGCAGGGATGTCTTTTTGAAGGATGAGATTCAACTGGCAAAACACCGGAACACAACCGTAGGTTTTATTTTTCAGTTTCACTACCTGTTGCAGGAGTTCAGCGCGGTTGAGAATGTCATGATGCCGGCGCTGATTAGCAACATGGATAAACAAAAAGCCGGTGAGCTTGCAACGCAGATACTTGTTCGGGTCGGTTTGGAAAATCGTTTAAGGCACAGAGTAAACGAGCTTTCCGGTGGGGAGCAGCAGCGGGTAGCCATCGCAAGGGCACTGGTTCTGAATCCTTCCCTGCTTCTGGCAGATGAGCCCACAGGTAATCTGGATAAAAAAAACAGCGCGCAGATTCATGAATTGCTTCTGGAGCTGAACCATGAACTTCTTATGACAATGGTTATCGTGACTCATAATACAGAGCTGGCTTCCATTATGTCGCGCAGGATAACGATAAGTGATGGGCAACTGGTGGATGCCTAAATCGAGAACTGCCTGTTTCCCACCAGAACAAAAGTAGGTATCAGGCAGATCCCAGAGGTGGTTTTTTATATGTCAAGATGCGTATGTGTGTTTCTTGCAGCTGTTGTCTGCTGTTTAATCGTTGATATCGCCGCAGCTCAGGAAAAATCGCATGTAGTGATCGTACCTTTTGAAATTCACGCTGAGTATGACCGGAATTATCTCCAGGAAGAGATATCCGGAATTATTTCAGACCACATAAAAAAATCAGGCGCACGGATTATCCCATCTGCGATGCTGCCGGAAGATGCAAATTTTAAAGAACCCGAAAATGTGGATGCGATCCGAAGCCTTGGATCGAATATTGGGGCGTCTTACATCATCTGGGGAAGCTCCACGTGGATCGGAGATCAGTACGAGATTAAGGCCAAAATCCTTGAAACAGAGTCATCAGATGACCCCAGAGTTTTTTTTTCAAAGGGTCAAGGACTTGAAAACCTTCTTCCGTCTGTACAGGATATTTCTCGAAATCTGGCATCCGCCATTATGAAGCGGGAAGAGATCGTTGAAATTAAGGTACAGGGGAATCAGCGTATTGAAGCGGACGCCATCAAAAGGAAGATCAAAACAGAAGTCGGTGATGTTTTTCTTGCCGAGCGGTTATCCGATGACCTCCTCAACGTATATTCCATGGGTTATTTCGATGATATTCGAATCGAATCGGAAGATACTGCAACAGGAAAGATCGTTATTTTTCATATTCAGGAGAAACCGACGATCAAAGAGATTCTGATTACGGGGAATAAGGAAAACGCTTATGATGATGAAGAAATCAAGGAAAACATGGGCATTAAAACCGGTTCGATTTTTAATGTGTTCAAGATTAAACGTGAGCTTAAAAAAATAGAACTGATGTTCAAGGAAAAAAATTATCATAATGCCAGCGTCGCATATAAAATTGAACCCCTTGAAAACAATCAGGCCAATTTGGAACTTATCATCGAAGAGGGTGAAGAGATACTGGTTCAGAAAATAATTTTTGAAGGGAATCAGACCTATTCAGAGGACGAGCTTAAAGAACTTACACTGGCTGCTCCCGGGATATTGGGCTGGTGGCCGATTTCCTATATCACGGAAGACAGTGAAATGGGAGAGATGGATACAACCGAGGAGGGATTTTTCTCGTTTTTAACCGGGTCCGGTGAGTTGAATCTGGAAACCCTGAGCAATGATACAGCCAAGCTGAATGCGTTTTATCAAAATCACGGATTTATCCAGGCCAGGATCGGGGAGCCGGAAATTGATTATCAAGAGGATGGAATTTATATACGCATCAAGATCAATGAGGGACCCCGCTTTAAAGTGGGCAAGATAGATCTTTCCGGGGATATGATACAACCCGAGACGGAATTGATGGAGAAGCTGAAAATTGGGCAAGAAGAATTTATGAACATGGGTCTTCTGAGAGAGGATATACTGACGCTGACCGATATCTATGCGGATGAAGGATTTTTTTATGCGGATATTTATCCCAGGCTGGATAAAGACTTCAATAATCTGCTGGCAAATATTACGTTTGTAATCAAAAAGGGAAAACCGGTTTATTTTGAGAAGATCATTATCTCCGGGAATGTCAGCACACGGGACAAGGTGATCAGGCGGGAGCTTCCATTTGTTGAACAGGAGCTTTACAGCAGCAGCAAATTGAAGCGCGGGGTCCGTAATCTCCATCGACTTGATTTTTTTGAAGAGGTTAAAGTAAATAATTTAAAGGGAAGTGCCGATGACAAGATGATTTTGAAGATAGATGCTATGGACAAACCAACGGGAGCATTTACCTTTGGCATGGGCTACAGCAGTATCGAGAATATTTTTGCATCTGTATCGGTTACCGAAAGAAACCTTTTTGGCAGAGGACAGATTGTGAGTCTTGCGGCAGAAGTCGGAGGCACGACAAAACAATACTCCATAAGCTTTACCGAACCCTGGCTTTTTGATATCCCGCTTTCCGCAAGTGTTGCGTTGTTCAATACCTCGAGCGATTATGATGACTATGATCGTGACCGGAGAGGTGCAAGTATCGGGTTGGGATATCCCGTATATGATTATACCAGAGTTTCGGTTTCCTATGTGTATGAATTAAATGATATTTATAATGTCGAGACGTTTGCATCCGATGACCTTATCCTGCTTGAAGGAGAAAATCTGACCAGCAAGATGATCTCCAAACTTCACTACGATTCCCGGGACAGTGTAATCAATCCCACCGAAGGCCAGGACCACAGCATCACCGTAACCTATGCGGGCGATCCCCTGGGCGGAGATATCGCTTTTATAAAGTATAATTTGGCGACAGGTATTTATATACCACTGTTCTGGGGAACCGTGGGCTTTATGCATGGTGAAGGCGGAAATGTACGGGAACATGGGGACGGCCTGCTGCCTTCCTATGAACGGTTTTTTCTGGGCGGGATCAATTCGCTTCGCGGATTTGACTGGCGGGGAATTCCGGAAGAACGGTATAACTCATCCGGACAATTGGCATTGATCGGCGGCAATAATTATGTTCAGTTCAATTTTGAATTTATTTACCCGATTCTCAAAAAGGTCGGGATTATGGGGGTGTTTTTTTATGATACCGGAAATGCCTTCTTTGAAGATGAAACGATCAATCTGGGAAACCTGAGAGAAAGCGCCGGTTATGGTATCCGGTGGTACTCCCCAATGGGGCCGATCCGGATTGAGCGGGGGCATATCCTTGACCGAAGGGAAGGTGAGGGCGATGGAAGATGGGAGTTTACCATGGGAGGGGCATTTTAGGTTTTGGCCGATTGCAATTTGAAGAAATTGATCGGATGCTATATCAACGGAGTAAAAAAGCTATTCAATAAAGGGGATAAACATGAATGTTAAAAAATCAGCTTTGATCGTAATGGGTTGTTTTTTCATTTTTCCGGTTTTGTGTGGTTATGCGGCTGATGTCGCGAAAATTGGTGTTGTGGATCTGCAGAGAGTTCTGATGGTGTCCAACCCCGGAAAGTCAGCGCAGGCGGATTTGAAAAAACAAGGGGGTGAAATCGAGGAGGATTTCAAGGCAAAGGAAACCGAAATCCGAAATCTCAAAGACAGACTCGAACGAGAGGCCCTTGTCATGAGTCGGGAAATGCGTGAAGAAAAGGAACGAGAGTACCGCATAAAGATAGATGATTTCAAAATGTTGCAAAAAAGGCGCATTACAGAGCTCAAGGAGCTTGAGAATCAGCTGGTAACCAAAATCCGGGATGATCTGATGGCAATTATAGATGAAACAGGAAAGAAAGAGGGCTATCTCCTGATCATAGACAAAGCTGTCGCGTATTATTATCCAACGGCAATCGATATTACGGATAAAATTATTCAGACATACAACAATCAAAAAGATTCCAATAAAAAATCCGATTAACGGCGCTTTGTTATGAAGAAAATGTCACTTGCGGAAATTGCGAGAGCAGTCGACGGAGAGATACAGGGTGACCCGGATAAGCTTATCCAGGGTGCGGCTCCCTTTGAAGAAGCATCTGAAGAAGATATTACGTTTGCTGCATCACCGAAATTTATAAAGCGGATCGATCGCTCAAGGGCAGGTGCGGTGATTGTCCCTTCCGGGGTTCCGAAAATGGCCGTAAATCTTGTTGTCGTGAAAAATCCTCTTGTTGCTTTCGCAAAGACATTGGAACTCCTGTATCCTTCCATACCCGGAAAAGCAGGTATCCATTCCAGCGCATCTATCGGTGAAAATTTTATTCACGGTTCATCCGTTTCCATCGGACCTTCTGTCGTGATAGCGGATAATGTTACCATAGGTGAAAGGGTGGTCCTTCATCCAGGGGTTGTGATCGGATGTCATGTGACCCTGGGAGATGATGTGGTGATCTACCCGAATGTTACGATTTTAGAACGCTGCCGGATCGGAAGCAGGGTAATTATTCATGCGGGCTCCGTGATCGGAAGTGATGGTTTCGGCTTTGCACCGGATGGGGAAAAATGGGTTAAGATCCCCCATAAAGGCATTGTGAGGATTGACGACGATGTTGAGATCGGGGCCGGGAATACGATTGACAGGGGAACGCTTGGGCAGACCTGGATTCAGAGGGGTGTGAAAACAGATAACCTTGTTCATGTCGCGCATAATGTCACAGTCGGTGAAAACAGCGCATTTGCGGCACAGGCGGGTATCGCAGGAAGTACGACGCTCGGGAGGCATACTGTCCTGGCAGGCCAGGCCGGAGTTGGAGGGCATTTGACACTCGGAGACTACGTGACGGTAGGGCCTCAGGCCGGGGTGTCCAGAGATATTTCAGAAGGCAAAATCGTATCCGGGACTCCGGAAATGCCCCATAAGCTATGGTTGAGGGTACAGCGCACAATCCCTCAGCTGCCGGAGCTGAAAAAAAGGATTGATGAACTGGAAAAAAAACTTAAAGATATCGAAGAAACGTAAAAGACGTTTAAAACCGTTTTGAGGCGAAAGAATTAAAATGATAAAAATAGTTGATGTGAAAAAAATTTTGGATATTCTGCCGCATCGATTTCCGATGCTTCTGATTGATCGGGTTCTTGAACTGGAGCCGGGCAGGCGAATTCTTGCGCTGAAAAATGTAACCATAAATGAGCCGTTTTTTCAGGGACATTTCCCGGGAGAGCCCATTATGCCCGGAGTCCTCATTCTTGAAGCGATGGCGCAGGCGGGGGCCGTCCTGACATATGAATCTTCATTTCAGAAGCGCAAAGGACTGCTCTACTTTATGGGCATGGACAAAGTCCGGTTTCGAAGGCCGGTTATTGCCGGAGATCAGCTCGTTTCGGAACTGGAAATTTTGAAGTTACGGAAAAAAGCCCTGAAAATGAGCGGAAAGGCGACCATAAACGGCAAGCTGGTAGCCGAAGCCGAATTTTTAGCGGGCCTGGGAGACAAATAATGATACATCCTACTGCAATCGTTGATTCAAACGCTGAAATCGACTCTGATGTTGAGATCGGTCCGTATTCCATCATAAAAAATAATGTACAAATCGCTAAAGGCACAGAGATCGGTTCACATGTCTCAGTAGATCCTTTCGTATCCATTGGATCGGGGTGTAAAATATTTCAATATGCCTCTATTGGAGCAACGCCTCAGGATTTAAAATTCAAGGGTGAAAAAACCTATCTGAAAATCGGACGTGGTACGGTCATCCGGGAGTTTGCAACCATAAATCGTGGAACGGAAGGAGGAGGAGGCATTACCGAGGTCGGCGAAGACAATTTTTTGATGGCTTACACTCATATTGCTCATGACTGCAGGACAGGCAAAAAGGTGATTCTTGCCAATAATGCCACCCTTGCAGGCCATATTACCATTGGAGATTATGCAACTATCGGCGGACTTGTGGCGATTCATCAGTTTGTTAGAATAGGAGATTACGCTTATATCGGTGGAAAGGCAGCAGTCGTAAAAGATGTCCCTCCCTATGTCATCGCCGCAGGAGACAGAGCCCGTTTAAAAGGGTTGAACAGTGTCGGACTCAATCGAAGCGGTTTTTCAGCAAAGACAATATCCGCACTGAAAAAAACCTATCGAATTGTTTTTCGAATCGGTCTGACCCTGAATGAAGCAGTGGAACGCGTAAAAGCTGAGGTTGAGCAGCTACCGGAGGTAGTAAACTTTATCCAATTTGTACAATCCTCGCAGAGAGGTGTAACCCGGTAGCCAACCAAACCGGTAATACCAGATCATCATGAAAATCGGACTTATAGCAGGAGGCGGTCAGTTCCCCATCATTTTTGCCAAGGCAGCACGGGCAAAAGGATTTTCTATTTATGCTGTAGCGCACCAGAATGAAACCGATTCCCTTCTGGAAGAGCATGTCGATGAAGTTCGATGGATATATCTCGGGCAGATTAAAAAACTGATTAAGTTTTTCAAATCCAACCAGGTAACAGAAGCGGTAATGATGGGTACGATAGCTAAAGCCAGGCTATTCAAGGATTTGCGCCCGGATACCAAGGCAATCTCCCTGATCGCAGGCATGCGTCATACCCTGGATGATGGTATCCTTCGTTCGCTTGCCGGGATGCTTGAAAAAGAGGGAATTGTGATCCGTTCTTCTACATTTTTGCTTCCAAATCTCCTTGCGGAAAAGGGCTGCTGGACCAAGCGTAAACCTTCACGGACAGAAAAGAGAGATATCACGCTCGGGTGGGAGATTGCCAAAGAGGTCGGCCGGCTCGATATCGGGCAGTGTGTTGTGGTTGGGGGCGGTTCCATTCTGGCAGTCGAGGCGATTGACGGTACGGACGCCACCATCATGCGTGGAGGGAAACTGGGAAGCGGTAATGCGACCGTCGTAAAGGTATGCAAGCCGGACCAGGATCTGCGGTTCGATATCCCGGCAATCGGTCTGGAAACCATAAAAACGATGCACGCGGCAGATGTAAAGATGCTGGCGATTGAAGCCGGTAAAGCAGTAGTTTTTGAAAAGGAAGAAATGATTGCGCTGGCTGATAAGTGGAAGATGTCGATTATCGCCATGGAAAAATCGGAAGATATAGCCGATTCGTATTGACGTTTATACCGTTTACGAACACATCACGGTTGGCCCTTTAAAATTCTTATGAATCAGGCAGAACATAAAAAATGTGTACTGATCATTTCCGGTGAAGATTCCGGTGATCTGCATGGCTCGAATCTGGTCAAAGCCATGAAAAGCAAGGACGGTTCTCTTCGCTTCTATGGTGTTGGCGGGAAGAAACTCAAAGAGGCTGGTCTGCAAATCCTGTTTCCCTCATCCGAGCTTTCCGTCATGGGGATAACCGAGGTTTTTTCGAAGCTTCCTGCTATTTTTAAAGCGCTGGGCATCGTGAAAAAGTTTTTGAGAAGTCGGAAACCGGATATTCTGATTCTGATTGATTTTGCGGATTTTAATTTACAGGTCGCAAAAGAGGCAAAAAAAATCGGTGTTCCTGTCCTTTATTATATACCTCCGAAAGCCTGGGCATGGCGTTCGGGGCGGGTAAAAAAAATTAGAGAACGTACGGATCATCTGGCCGTAATCTTGCCCTTTGAGGCTGATTTTTTCCAGAGCCACGGTCTTCCAGTCAGTTTCATCGGTCATCCTCTTCTGGATAACTATCCCTTGATGAATGAGGCATTCGTCAAAAAAGACCAAAATGCCGGAGAAAGGATTATCGGGCTTTTGCCCGGTTCCCGGAAAAAAGAGATTATAAGGCATTTGCCCGTCATGCTGGATACTGCCGGATTGATACGGCGCAGAATCGGAAAGGTTCGATTCCTGGTTTCTCTGGCTCCATCGGCGGATCGCATCTATATGGAAGGAGTCGTTAAAAATCATCCCGAGGCGCCATATGTCGAGTTCGTGACAGGAGGTGTAAATAACGTGTTCGACAGGGCGGATTTTCTCGTTGCCGCCTCGGGAACGGTGACACTTGAGGCGGCGCTCGCGGGCATTCCTATGGTTATTATATATATTGTTTCGGCGGTCAGCTATATTCTCGGAAAGTCTCTGGCCAAAGTAAAATATGCCGGGCTTGCGAATCTGATTGCCGGCAGGGAGATCATACCGGAACTTCTGCAATGGGAGGCCAGCCCTGAAAAGATCTCTGAAAAAGTATGTACGATTTTGGAAGATGCGCAAAAAATGGAAAAAACGCGAAAAGAATTGATGGGGATCAGAGAACTGCTCGGAGGCCCCGGCGCTGCTGAGCGTTTGGCAGATATCGCTTTAAAAATGCTGGCCGGGGAGAAAATTTCTAAATAAGTTGCGTGATCTTCTGAAAAGACGGAGCAACCATTTTTAAAAACATGATGAAACGAATATTCAAACTGGAAAATAGGCATCACG
>CAZOEW010000028.1:0-17514 GCA_964578935.1 uncultured Desulfobacterales bacterium
AAAGTACTCCTGATAGATTCGCGTGTCACTTTTAGATTTCCGAAAAAAATTACTTCTCAAAAATAACGTCTCCTGACAGGGAGCGCTTTTTCAAACACAGTGAATGATAAGAATTCAACCGTCACCAGGCCGAAAAAGGCGGAAGGAGAGTCCAGATGGAAGAGATCAACGGAACGAGCAATAAAGTCCTGGAAGTAGACCTGACCCGGAAAAAAGTAACGGTATACGATGTTGCCAATCGTGAACGCCGGCTCTACCTGGGCGCCAAGGGGCTGGGTCTGAAACTCCTCTTTGACCGTTTAAAGCCTGGCTGTGACCCACTGGGCCCGGACAATATCATCGCCTTTATGCCCGGAATACTCATGGGCACGGGAGCGCCCTGCTCCGGACGATTTGAAGCCATCACCAAGTCGCCGCTCACCGGGATCATGGGATCCTCTTCCTGCGGAGGGCCCTTCGGCATGGCCCTGAAATCCGCCGGGTGGGATGGTGTGCTTATCAGCGGAAAATCCGAAAAACCCATCTATCTGCATATCGACAAAAATGGTGTGGAGTTCCGGGACGCGTCCATGTATTGGGGGATGGAAATCCCCGCGGTTCAGGAGGCGATTGACGACAAAAAGGCAGGCTCGCTCATCATCGGGCCGGCCGGTGAAAACCTCGTCCATTTTGCCAATATCGCTTCCGGCCATCGGTTTCTGGGGCGGGGAGGCCTTGGCGCGGTTATGGGGTCCAAAAATCTGAAGGCCATTCTTGCACTGGGGGGCGAATACAGAATAATGCCCCATGATCCCGAAAAGTTCAAAAAGGTCAAAAAGCGCGCCCACGGATACATCGAAAAAAATAAAATGACCTCCTCAGCATACCGGAATTACGGGACAAACGCCAATGTCAGGCCAAACCTGAAAAGTAATATTCTGCCGGTTCATAATTTTCAGGATGGATGGCATGAAAAAGGTGAGCAGCTGGCAGGCGAGATCATGGCGGACAATCATGAGACCACGCATCATACCTGCAAGCCATGCACGATTCGATGCGGGCATCAGGGAACCTTTGGTGGAGAGCAGATGGCGGTTCCCGAATACGAAACCGTCGGACTGATGGGAAGCAACCTGGGAATTTTTGATCCGGTGCAGGTCGCCAGATGGAACCGGATATGCGGCCGGCTGGGCCTGGACACCGTTTCCACCGGCGGCACCCTTGCATGGGTCATGGAGGCGGCAGAGAAAGGACTCGTGGAGAGCGATCTTCGTTTTGGATCTGCCGATGGGGTTTCCGAAACACTGGAAGATATCGCTTATATGCGCGGCTTTGGAGCGGAGATGGCCCTGGGCAGCCGCTCTTTGTCCCGTAAATACGGTGGTCAGGATTTCGCCATACAGATCAAGGGGCTGGAAATGGCCGCCTATGATCCCCGAGGAAGCTTTGGGCATGGCCTCGCCTATGCGGTTGCCAATCGGGGCGCCTGTCACCTTTCATCGTATCTGGTCGCCCAGGAAGTGTACTTCAAACTGTTGAAACCCGAGCTAACCTATGGAAAGGCCAGGTGGGTAAAATTTTTTGAGGATCTGACCTGCTGCATCAATGCCCTTCAGTCCTGTCAGTTTACCATGTATGCCTATCTGCTGGAATCACCCCTGACCAAGTATACGCTGGACCCCATTCTCGCGATGTTGATGCAATACCTGCCGCAGGTTGCCATTCCCCTGGTGGACTTCTCCATCTACAATGGGCTGTGGAATTCGGTAACCGGAATCACCCTATCCAGAAGCCGGTTTCTGAAGGCTGGAGAACGTATCCATGTTCTGGAAAGGTACATGAATACCCGTGAGGGAATCACCAGCAAGGACGATGTCCTTCCCGGAAGGATGCTGAAAGAAGGACGGATTTCAGATCCATCCCAAAAAACGGTTCCGCTGCACAAAATGCTTGCGCAATATTACGAAATCCGGGGTTTTGACAAAAACGGAATCCCGACGGAAAAATTGCTGAAGGAGCTGGAAATTATCTGAGTTCAAATCTACCCCTGAAGCTGGTTAAGCCGGTAGTAAAAACCTTTTTTCTCGAGAAGTTCATCATGGGAACCGGTTTCAACAATCTTTCCCTGATTCAGAACCATGATCCGGTCCGCCTTTCTTGCGGTGGACAGCCTGTGGGCAATGATCAGCGTGGTTCTTTGAGTGAGAAGCCTTTCCATGGCATCCTGGATCTTCAACTCCGTATCCGAGTCAACATAGGATGTGGCTTCATCCAGAATAATCAGGTCCGGATCAGACGCAAGGGCTCTGGCAATCGAGATCAGCTGACGTTCTCCGCTTGAAATGGAACCTCCTCTTTCGGAAAGGACGGTTTCGACGCCTTCCGGCAGGTGATCCACAACCATTTGGCTGTTTGATGCGTCCAGAATCTTTGCCAGTTCTCTTTCCGATATCTCCTTGCCCGCTCCGACGATATTTTCCCGGATACTCCCGGAGAACAAGAACGGATCCTGAGTCACCAGCGCGACACGTTTTCGAACATCGGCCACAGGCCACGACCGTATGTCCCGATTGTTGATCAGGATCTTTCCTGAAAGCGGATCGTAAAACCGGATGATCAGGTTGATGAGAGAAGTCTTGCCCGCGCCTGTGGGGCCAACAATGGCAATGGCTTCGCTGTTTTGTATTGAAAAAGAGATATTGTCTAAAATCCTTTTTCCTTTGCCGTAGGAAAAGGAAACATCCTGAAATGTCAGGGTTTCAATTTTTTCTGATTCTGGGACCGGTTCAACCGGAACCTCATCCAGGGGAGTATCGGTTTTGTCCAAAATTAAAAAAATTCTCTCCGCGGAGGCCAGAGCGTTCTGCATGATGTTTACCTTTTCCGCAATATCCCGTATGGGCCGGAAGAACATGCGCATATAGGAGATAAACGCCACAAGAGACCCCAGACTGATGGCGCCGTCCAGCACACCGCTGCCCCCGTAGAAGATGATAAGCGCGACCACGATCGTTCCCATCAACTCGATAAGGGGCATGAATACTGCAAAAACTCTTACCTGGCGCATCCCTGCAAGGTAGTGCTCATGATTGAGTTTTTTTAAATCCTGATAATTCTTTGACTCCTGCCGGAAAAGCTGAACAATCCGAATGCCCTCGATTGTTTCGGAAAACCGGGAATTGATTTCAGCAATCTTGATTCGAATCTCCCGGAATGCCTCCCTTGCGACAACCGCAAATTTCAACGCTATGAAAACCAGTATGGGAAGAACGGTCAACGTGACGAGGGCCAGGCGGGTATTGATGCTCAAAAGAACGATGGTGATGCCGATCAGCAGGAAAAGGTCCTTGAACATAAACGTAATGACCGAAGTAAACATCTCATGCATATTCTGTATATCATTTGTGGTTCGTGTAACCAGCCGCCCTACCGGATTTCTTGCGAAGAAGGCCACGGAAAGTCCCTGGATATGAATGAAAAGCTTCATCCTCAGATCATGCATCATCATCTGCCCGGTATACTCCATGATCATCACCTGAAAAAAATTCAGAGCGAACACAAGAATCACAATTACAATGATCACCCCGGCGATCCAGGCCACGCCCCTCAAGTCTTTTTCTCTCAACCGAGCAATGTCGCCGGATTCAATTTCCGCAAGTTTTTCATAGGGTACCCGGGCTGAGTTTCCCTCCACGATAAAAAGATCCGAATATTTTCGAACAACGGATGCAGCAGAAGGGTCTGCCATGTCCGTTCTGTAGAATCCGGAAACGTTGTCTTTCTCGCCTTTCATGCTGGATTCAATGATCCCGACATTGGGAACAATATAGCGGTCAATGGCAATTTTGGTGGCATACGGCAGGGAAATATCGAGAATCGTAATCAGAACCACCAGAGACACGGCCCCGAAGAAAAAGAACTTGTACTTCCAGGCTAAAGGAAGCAGCCTGCCAAGGAGCTTGAGGTCATACCGCTGGTTCAGCTTGTCCTCACTGTAATGGCTGTATTCAGAATGCATTTTTAGTCTCTTCCATCTCCTGCAGCCGAAACGTTCGGGAGTAGTAGGCATCCCCCTCCATAAGCTGTTCGTGTGTTCCGGAATTTATGATCATTCCCTTTTCCATGACCAGGATCCGGTCTGCGTGCCGAAGCGCGGAAAGCCGGTGGGAAGCGATGAAGACGGTTTTATGGCCTGCAAAGGATCGAATCGTATCGCTGATGGCGCTTCCCGTGTCCATGTCAACCTGGCTTACCGGGTCATCCAGAAGAAGAATGGAAGACTCCCGGACAAATGCCCTTGCAAGAGCAAGCCGCTGTTTCTGGCCCCCGGAAAGAATGACTCCTTTTTCGCCGACAATGGTTTGATACCCATTGGAAAGTTCCTGAATTTCATCATGGAAAACCGCCATTTTCGCGGCTTTCACCAATTCATCTTCATCTGCACCCGGATTTCCGAAAAGAAGATTGTCTTGAACGGTCCCGGAAAACAGAAACGGTTCCTGTGCGACAAAGGAGATCCGGTCTCGAAGATCTTCCAGTTTCATGCTTCGGATATCGATCCCATTGATTTGGATCGCGCCCGCTTCCACATCATAGAGACGGGGCAGCAGATTCAGAAAGGTTGTCTTACCGCTTCCGGGCGGGCCCACAATCCCCAGTGTCTGTCCTTTCTCGATCTCAAAACAGATTTTGGAAAGTGCCGGCGAATTTCCGGATTCATAGGAAAAGGAAACATCTTCAAACCGGATTCCCCCTTTTCCTTCAATCCCTGTAACCGCTCTTTCAGGCTGTTTGATTTCCGGCGGCGTTTTCAATATGTTGTCGATCCGGTCCAGCGAGGCAGCCCCCCGCTGAATCAGGTTGGTCACCCACCCCAGTGCCATCATGGGCCAGGTCATAAGGTTCAGGTAGTTTATAAAGGCCACAAAATCGCCGGAGGTAATATCCGCCATAATGGTCTGCCTCCCGCCGAGAAAAACCACCGCGGCAAGACTCAGATTGGTAAACAGAATCATGAGCGGGAAAAAAGAGCCCGTAATTCTGACCAGCGCGAGGTTCTGCCTGATAATGGTACTCGAACTCTCCGCCATCCGCCTTTCCGAGTCCTCCTCAAGATTGTAAGCCTTTACGATCCGAATTCCCGAATACCGCTCCCGGACAACTTCGGTCATATCGGCAAACGCAGCCTGCACCTTCCGGTACATTCTATGCATCCTTCTGCTGAAATACTTTGCGCAAAGGGCGATGAGCGGCATGGGGATCAATGCGAAAACCGTAAGCTTCACATTGATATAGCACATAAAGCCGACAGCGGCGGTTCCCATAAAAACCGCATCGGTTGCCGCCACGATTCCCATGCCCGTTGCCATGCGGACATTGGCAATATCGTTGGTGGCATGAGCCATGAGATCGCCTGTCTTGGTCTTGTCGAAATAGGAAGCCGAAAGGGTCTGGATATGACTGAAAAGCCGATTTCGAAGTCCCTCCTCCACGCGCCTTGAGGTGCCGATGAGGCATCGCCGCCAGAAATATCTCAGAATGCCGATTAAAACAGCTGCGGCAAGAATAAAAAAGGCCTGGATTAAGAGACTCCGGGTATCTGCCCGAAAAGCGGTCAGATCATCCACTGCCCGTTTGATGATGCGCGGAATAAAAAGCTGAATCATATCCACGGTTATCAGGCAGACGACTCCGATGATCACCAGATGGAGCTGTTCTATAAAATAAGCTTTAACAAGTCTGTATGATTTCATTTTCGTAATTGAATTTGTTCAGAGGCAGGGAGCTGATAATAAACATCGCCTTAGGGATATTTTTTAAATTGTTTATATTCCCCCAATCCATCAACTCCTCAATTCGTCCTGATATATAAGCGCCATCCCTTTCGAATCCTGATAAAGCTCCACTGAACCTCAACGGAACATCAGGATGATAGTAAACCATAGTTCTGACGGAAGGAAAAGGGAGTTACGCAAAAGATACATGTCTCTGGATTTATTGCCGCGAAAACAAATAGGCCATCACCTTCACGAACCGGACCGGAAACAGCCTTGTCAGCCAGTCCATGAAGTGCGCATCCAGGCCTACCAGAATGCGCCGTTTATCTTTCTTGATACCTGAAATGATTTGTTCTGCTGCTTTCTCCGCGGTGGTCCGCGCAATTTTATCAAACCGTTTAACCGCATCATCATGAGAAGTCTGATTGCCGGGTGATTTGTAGAATCGGGTGTTCCGGGCGATATTGGTCTTAATCCCTCCCGGGTGAACACAGGATACGCGAATCGTTGTCTCCCGCATTTCCTGCAGCAGGACTTCGGTAAATCCCTTTACCGCGAATTTTGCTGCGCAATAGGGGGAATGGTTGGGCCAGGTAATAATGCCGTTAATGCTGGATATATTCACGATATGCCCTTCCGGTCTCTTTTTTAAATAGGGGAGAAAGGCCTTTGAGCCATAAACAACACCCCAGAAATTAATGCCGAAAAGCCATTCGAAATCTTCGTATTTGATATCTTCAACACTTTCCGCTACAGATACACCGGCATTGTTGATAATCATATCCACCCCGCCGTGATGGTTCGCCGCATCATCCGCAAACCGATAAACCTGCTCCCGGTCAGCCACATCAACGATATGGGCGGATACGATCCCACCCCTCTCTTCAACCATTTTTTTGGTTTCGTTCAGGCCGTCTTTATTGATGTCGGAAATGGCCACCTCACATCCTTCTTCGGCGAGCTTGACAGCAAGCATCCGTCCGATTCCGGATGCCGCACCGGTAACCGCCGCGACTTTGTTCCTAAGCTCTTTCATCAATAGGTTCTCCGTTAAGGTTTATAGAAAGGATTCATCTGTGGTAAAGCGTTAAGCGGTTAAAATTTCATGCCAGGAAGATTCAGTGAGGCCGTGTTTCCTCCATCCGCCGCCAATGCCTGGCCTGTAATAAAACTGCTCTCATCACTTGCCAGAAACAAAATGACATACGCGATTTCTTCCGGCCTTCCATATCTTCGGAGCTCGCATCGGCTCCCCAGTTTATCTTCTTTGCCCGCGCCCCTTGCGTAATCAAAAACCAGTTTGGTCATGCCCGTTTCAATTAACCCGGGGCACACGGCATTTACGCGAATATTTTCCGATCCCAGGTCACAAGCGGCTGTTTGTGTGAAGTTGATCAGTGCGGCCTTGCTGGCACTGTATGCGTTCGGCCCGGCGCCGGAACGAACGCCTGCGATCGAGGCCGTATTCACAATGGAGCCCTTTTTCCTTTCCCGCATCGGTTTACTCACATGCTTGGTTCCAAATACCGCTCCCAGTACGTTCACCCGGTAAACGGCAAGCCAGTTCTCTTCTTTCTGGTCCTCTATGTTCTCAAGATCACCGGTTATCCCGGCATTGTTACAGAGAATATCGATCTGCCCGTATGTATCCAGAGCAAATGCAACCAGATCTTTTACCTCCTTTTCCATGGCGACATCGGTTTTTTTCATCACCGCCTGCCCGCCTTCTTTCAGAACCTGATCCTGTACTTTTTCAAGCGCCTGCAAATTCACATCCGCCAATACAACTTTTGCTCCCTTTTGCGCGAAAAGCAATGATGTCGCCGCACCAATCCCGTCAGCAGCTCCGGTAATAATTGCGACTTTGCCTTCAAGGCGTTTATCATTCAGCATCTTGTTTTCCTTTTTTGAAATTTTAAAGCCGCTTCTGATCCCATATCTTAAGTTTCATTTAAAATCATTTCCGTTCCGGAATTATTTTGCCATGTGAACGCGAACCTGATTCAGGGGGATCTCCCAATGGTTTCGGTTGCAGATATCCACGCAGATTCCCGGTATGATCCGTTGAAGAATATCATAATCCGGCCCTGCGGCTCCATTGAAATCCGCCATAATTTCAAGTTCAAGCGAATTGAGCCCGGCTGCTTTGAACTGAACGGAAATCCCGATCGTACTCTTTTCAAATCCCCTGATTTTAAGTCCTTCTGTGATCTCCTCCTTAAACACTTCGGGAATGCGTTCCGTAATTTCATCGATGTGCGCATAATCAAGGCCAAACGAAATCCAGAGCCGAAAGCCATTTGAAAGATTTACAGGAGAAAATGACAGGAAGTCATCTGTTTTAAGTGTCACCACGGCACCCCCCAGAAGCTGAAGTTTAACCGATTCCGGTGTTTGCACAATCACTCTGCCATGTGTGCCGTCGTTCAGTTTGACCCAGTCACCCCGCTCACAGGGAAACCATGGCTCATCCTCGGTAATCGGTCGGGATCTCATATCCAGAAGATCTTTTATGGGAATCCGGATGCTTCCTCCATCAAGGGCCTTGTTGACCAGTGTTGTGTAAAGGTTTAACGTTGCAACTTCATACGGAAGCCCTTTGTAAATAACCACCTCCCGTTCTCTGACAGGTCCGAGATTCAGCAGAAGCCTTGCCTGTACCCATACAAGCGGAATCGCCTGTTTGGATGCCCAGCCGATGCCGATAAGAAATATCGCGGCAATCGAAAGAAGCAGCCAGTCCCCAAAAATATATAACACCACAAAAATAGAAAGCAGCGCAAAAATTACGGTCAGCAGGTAATAGACAACATCGAACAAACGGGTATAAATGGACTTTTTGTTTCGATGAATCGGGCTGATTTTACGAATTTGCCTGTGCAGAAAAAAAAATAAGCCTAGTGTAAAAATAAATGCAAAAAACGATACAACCAGATTTCGACCACGGCTTTTGAAAAAAATCTGCATGATCTCTTTTGCGGATTCTGAAAATGTCTTTTTCTGGTCCAGTCGCCGATCCAGCATACGTCTGTTGATATTCATTCTGGTCTGAATCTCATTGAGCTGATTCTCCCAGAAGCGCCGGGTCTGTTTCAGCTTTTGGATCAGCTGTTCTTCTTCTGCCAGGGGAAGAAGGATATCAATATTGTTAATTGCTTTTTTTGCCTTTGAAAGCTGCGCCTCATATTTTTCAACCTTATCTCTCAGCCTTTCTATTTCACGGGGATGAGCCGTAATCTTTTTTACTTCGCGAAGTAGAGGGCCGACAAGCTCCTTTAATTCACTCTGCCAGTCAACTCCAGTCTTTTTATCTTCAGTCTCCTTACGAGGATCCACATCTGTTGCGAGCTGGTTAAAAGTGGCTTCCATCTCCTCCTTCTTATCGCTTAAAGCCTGAATCGCATTGCGAAGATCCTGTTCACGCCCAATTCCGCTTTGACCTTGAAGGGCTATCTGGAGTTTTTCAATATCCGCGGTCAGACTGTCAATCGTCCGCATCAGCATGGTCATGTTTGTAAGGCGGGCTTTGATTTCACTTTGATCGTTAAGGATATCGGATTGCTCTCTAGAATATCCTTGTGAAAAGATAAAAAACACACTGAACAGAATAAAAATCGACAAACAGCTCCCGAAGCCTTTTTTAAAAGCAGTGTTTTTCATATCCATTGCAGACCCGAAAATAAATGATTATAGAAACGGGCGGGGGAAATGCCCTCTGGTATCTGTTTTTCTCACATTCCAAATTGTTATGACGAAATTTCAACCCGATGTCAATGGTTTGTCCGGTGAAACCCAAATAAGTGGCTGATCCCTGTTCAGTTTGCCCATCCTATTGACTTTTCCACATAGTTGCAGTTAAATAAATTTCACTCGGCAAAGGCTCCCTATGCGATGAATCTGAATCCTTCAACTGAAATATTTTTCAAATCTTCTCCTGGAAAACCCGGTGATGAAATTGCTGAAGGGATTCTTTCAGACGAAAAAGTAGAAATGGAGCCGGAGGAGGAGGACCACATATGCTGCCGGAAATGCCACCATATTATCACTCGTCCGGCAGAAGCCATCCAGGTCAATGGTCAACATCATCATACATTTGCCAACCCCCATGGCCAGATATTTGAAATCGGATGTTTTCAAATGGCGGAAGGCTGCGGATATATCGGCCAGAAAACAGCGGAATGGAGCTGGTTTAAAGGGTTTAGCTGGAAAGTCGCTATCTGCGGAAAATGCCTGGTTCAGGTGGGATGGATTTTCGTACGATCAAAAGGATTGGATACTTTTCATGGTCTGATCCTGGAACGTCTTGCATTCCCAAAAGGATAAAACCACTGGGAATGCGGTTTCAACAGACTGCAAAAAAGGTTTGCAGACCCCCCACTTCCGGACTGAACTTCACTCAACGGGCCATTTACATTCAAGCAGACCGATTGTATGATCTCTGATACACTCTGTCAGCCAGGCTTTCTGATAATAGGTCAAATCATTAAACTGCATACCGAACCGCTTGATAACAGCAGAACTGAATGGGCTTTCATTTTCAATCTCAATATCGGAAACAACTTTTACATCGAAGATAAAGGGGCTGTAGTTTGAGTCCAGAGAATCATCAAATAAAATCGACATTTTATAGGATTCGGCAAGATTGTCCCTGCCTTTCTTGTAGTGGAAAGCCAGTCCATCCGGGCTAATATCAACTATCTGGCCCATCCGAGATGAATCAGGCCCGAGTACAGCAAGCACTCCAGGCCTCACACTGTACCTTTCATGCTTCCTTCGTTCTCTCCTTGCCTCCATTTTTATTCTCCCGTTTTCATCCCCTCCGTAATTTTGGTTTCGAGCGATATATCGTCAACCTTTTTCCAGGATATTTACAGAAATGATGATTGTCATGAAACAATGTAAAAATAACGGTTCCGTTTAATATGTAAACACTGTTTTTATAAATGAGTCTCGTTTAAAAGTCAATTAAAATTCATGAACAAAATGGACCGCAATATAGTAACATACTAAAAATAATCAAATTTATTAATTTTTCCCATCCAACCAAAAAAATATTTATCCCCAAACAATGTTGATGATACCAAAAAAATGGTTGATAATATTGAATATTGAAATTCATTCTTTTTCCAGCAGAAACCAACCGCGTATCCCGAGCATTAAAACCATCGAAACAGGATTAATCGAAGCCTGAAAAAAGAATCGCATTGGCAAGTTTGAGATCTTCTTTGGTGGTAATCTTAATGTTGTCCAGACGACCCTGAATCACGCGGACTGGAAATCCCAGCCGCTCTGCCAGAGAAGCGTCGTCCGTCCCTGAAAAGTTTTCATCCTTTGCCGCGTCATGAGCTTTTCGGATGAGAGGATATTGAAATGCCTGGGGGGTCTGTGCCAGATGGAGTCCCTTCCTTTCCGCTGTCCCGTCAATCATCCCGAACCGGTTCACTTTTTTCAAGGTATCGAATGCGGGAATACCCGGGATACAGGCTCCTTCTTTTTCAGCTCCATCTATAAGGGCCTTTATGAGGTCTTCACGGACAAAGGGCCGCACACCATCGTGGATCAATACAATACCATCCCTGTCTTCAACGGCCTTCAATCCGCAATAAACTGAATCCTGTCGTTCCTCTCCACCCGATACCAGTTTGACTTTTCCACCGTTCTTGACATGGGGGAGGACATCGGTTTTGCAGTATTCGGCATCACCATGCGGAATCACAAGGATGATATCGTGGACCAGATCACAGGCGGTAAAAACTCCTACCGTATGACTCAGGATTGGACGATCACCAAGCGCAATATACTGCTTTCGAAGGTGATGCCCCATTCTGGCCCCTTTTCCGCCCGCAACGATTATGGCTGATACAGTCATACGGATACCATCACTACTTCAGATAGCTCAATTCCTTTGGAAGCGGAATTCCTTTTCCCATCGTATCTTCCCCATAGTTGACCCTGGACAGAATCTCAATGTCTTTTAATGCCCTTATATCACCCTCAAAAACGACCTGGGTTATATTTTCTTTATGGATCTTGCCTCCTGCCCACTGAATATCGAGAACGCTGCTTGCATCAAAACGGTTATCTTTCACACAAAGTTCAACCTGACCGCCATAATGCTGAACAATTTTGGATACCAGCAGGCTCGGCCGACTGTGAAAACCCAGTTTGACGGGAACACCGACCTTGATGGACGATCTTTCAATGTTTTCATTCAAAATTTCATGAGCAAGTTTTTTGCCGTCTGCAAGAAAATGACAGGCAAAGTAAAGCCCGTAATTGATTGTTCTATCCAGAAGCAGTTCGGAATTGATAAGCTCTGAAAGATTCTGGCGCACTTTCCTGTGGATAAGCTTAAAATCCCTCGCGAGAAGGTGTCGCTCATAGAAATGCAGCAACCGGCCCACAATCTGCAGGATATGAAACACGACAGAAAAATAGCTCCTGAGCTGTTTCAGTTTCCGATCGCCATATCGATATCCTCCATGGATAACATACGTATCAAAGGAAGATTGAAGATTGTGCACCAGCATTTCGAAACGCCTTATCTCAACCTCGTTGACCTTTTCGGGTACAAGTTCCAGTATGCCCTGTAAGTCATAAGGTTCGTAAAACCCAAACTGGTCTAGCTTTCCTGCAATGCTTAGAAATTCACTTGCAATCTTTACGATATGCTTTTTCTGCTGATCTTTATCATCATCAATATCAAAATCGAGCATCTCTCCGGTCAAGACTCCCGGAAAATATTCCTGATCATACCTGTCTTTTGGAAGCGGGATATCAAGCCGCGATGCTTCATTTAGAATAACCGGTGCTAGCTTTACAAGAGCACTGGTCAAGAAATTACTGGTTATTTCCCCCTCTTCTCTGAACTTCTCTGAATTTGGAAGGTCATAAAAAGCGAAACGATTTAAAATGTGCTTTTGCGAATAGCCGCCCAGACTCAAATGACGGACAGCGGCAGCCAGTTCCCGGTAAAAATACCAATTTTTATTATTTTTCGCGCCATGAAAATCTAGAAAGTCCTCAAGAAGCTGAGAAGTCGCGATCAGTTGCGAATAGAGCTTTTTAGTGAAAATATGCTTTGCATCTTCAAAGTTCGATATATACATGCAGCTCTTCAGATAATCGTATGAATAAATTCGTACTTTTTCCGCATAGGAAATATCGCAAATCAGATCGCTCACTTTTTACGCCCTTGCTATTTTAATGTGGTCTCTTGCCATGCAGTTAAAAAATACGGTCGAAGCAGTCAGTAAGCCGAATTCTGTATCCGGTCCAGGTTACCCTGAAACAGGCTACGATCATTCATCTCTGGATGACGGTTGCCCGACATCTCATGCGACCTACCCGGAAACTTGGACGAGCAGCCCTCAAACGTTTCCCTATTTGGTCTTGCACCGAGTGGGGTTTACAAAGCTTTCCCGGTCACCCGGGAAACTGGTGCGCTCTTACCGCACCATTTCACCCTTACCTTGAAAGTTTCAGGTACGAATACCCGAAATCCTCATGGCGGTATATTTTCTGTTGCACTTTCCTTCGCGTTGCCGCGACTCCACGTTATGGAGCACCCTGCCCTGCGGTGTTCGGACTTTCCTCTGGATCAACAGGATTAATCCAGCGATCGTATAGACTGCTCCGACCGCATTATCTCGCACTGCATTACCCCGCTATTTGTTCTCCTGCCAGTAAATAATTCTATGACACCATGGACAAAGTTCCAGGCTGTTACAACGCTGAAGCTCATTATACATCTGAGGAGGAATATTCATATTACATCCCTGACAGACCGAACTTATTACTGCCGCGACACCATTTCCGTTGGTCTGTCCCTTCGAGAGGTTGAATCTTTTCATTATTTTGGGATCTACTTTTGATGAAATCTCCTCCCGGCTTAAAAGAAGGGAATCAAGCTTTTCCCTTTCCTTCTCCTCTTCCTGATTTAAAGATGCCCTTTTTTCTAAAGCCTGATGTTTCATCTCTTCAAGCTCAGCCCTGCTCTCTACAATCGCTTTTTCCTCCTCCTCCAGAAAGTCGAGCTTTTTTAACATCTCATCTTCAAATCCGGAATTTTTTCTGCTGAGTTCCTCGTTCTCCTTCAGAATCGCATGATACTCCTTATTTGTCTTGACGGAAACCAATCGTTCATTGTTTCTCCGAATCCGATCCCGATTCATCTGCACATCGGATTCCATCGAACGATATTCTTTCTTCAATGCAGAAATTATGGACTCCTTCTCAATTATAGCCTGCTCAAATTCATTCAGCTGAGCTTCAAGCTGAGTTATTATGGGAGGTATATTTTCAAGAAACGATCGGATTCGAGTTGTTTCCAAATCAATGTTTTGGAGTTCTACCAACGTATTTATCTGTGCCCTTGTAATACTAACCATACTTTCTACCTGTTTTTATTTCATTAAGATGAATAAACAATAAAGGGATCCTGTTCAAGGTCGCATGCCTCAACCGATACATTCAGTTCGGCTGCTGAAATCGCTTTATTCAATTTTTCGGCAAGAACTTCGACGACCAGATGTTCAGATCCAAAATGGCCGATATCAATCAACCCGACGCCTGCATCTTCTGCAGCCCTTGCATCATGGTATTTTAAATCCCCGCTTATAAAAACCTCAGCACCGGAGGCGAGGAAGTCACTTAGCAGTGACGAACCGCTTCCGGAGCAAACTGCCGCCTTTTCAACTAAAAGCTCCAGATTACCCGAGACTCTAACGTTGTTAAGATTAAGCTTCTTCCGGATCTGATCGGCCAATTGACCAAGCGGAGTGCTTTGCGCTAAAACCCCGATACGCCCGATTCCCTGTAGACCGATTTCTGAATTCAAGGGGTATATGTCATAAGCCATTGTTTCATAGGGATGATGCTTTTTCAACAATGTGATAACACTGTCAAGATTCTCCTTTCTTACAACAACTTCGATTCTAATCTCTTCCGCATGAGTTATTTCACCGGCCCGGCCCGAAAAAGGCTTTGCCGATGCTCCTGGCATATAGGTACCTGTTCCTCGGTTCCGAAATGAACAACACTGATAATTACCGATAACACCGGCCTCTGCCGTGAAAAGAACATCCAGTAAGTTTCTTTCATAATCAGCCGGAACGAAAAAGACCAGCTTGAAGGTCTCAATCTCTTCCGGTTTGGACAGGACTTTCAGCTTCTTCAGGCCAATCCTTTCGGCAATAATATCATTTATACCGCCCGCTGCACTGTCGAGATTGGTATGGGCGGCATACAGGGCCAGCCTGTTCTGTATCGCCTTGTTGATAATACTTCCCATGGGAGATGAAAGGTCAATTTTTTCTAATGGCTTGAAAATGAGAGGATGATGGGTGATCAGAAGATCTTTCTTTTTCCGGCAAGCTGTTTCAACGATACCCGGTGCGGGGTCGAGTGCAACCATGATGGATTTCACCGGCCATCCGGCATCGCCGATCTGCAGCCCGGAATTATCCCATTTTTCAGCAAGCCTGATGGGAGCGATGGAATCCATTATTTTTATGATATCGGAAAGTGTTGCGGTCACGTTTTTCTACTACCCCCAATCCATTATTTGCTCAAAAAAAAAGGCGTGGTATAGATACACCCACGCCGGACTTTTAACCTCGGTTTCAAACCGCTTTTTCTTATCACGCATCTGATTCATTTCATCATGTTCCTCATAGAAACCGCCTAATCCTGAAAAATGAATGGGCCCACCTGGATTCGAACCAGGGACCGACCGGTTATGAGCCGGTGGCTCTACCAGACTGAGCTATGGGCCCGTGACTCAAATTGAATTAGGTTATCTAACGCCTGATTCCGCTTTTGTCAAGTTCTATGTATCGATAAAACTTTTAAGTTTTTTGCTTCTTGTCGGATGCCGCAATTTCCGCAGAGCCTTGGCCTCTATTTGACGAATACGTTCACGGGTTACGGCAAAATCTTTACCAACCTCCTCCAGCGTATGGTCTGCTTTTTCTCCAATGCCGAATCGCATACGAAGTACTTTCTCTTCCCGTGGAGTCAATGTTGCAAGAACCTTCCTTGTCTGCTCCGCAAGATTCATATTTACGGCCGCATCTGAAGGAAGTATGAACTTTTTGTCTTCAATAAAATCTCCAAGATGACTGTCTTCTTCCTCTCCGATAGGTGTTTCGAGAGAAATCGGCTCTCTCGCAATTTTGAGAACTCTCCTTACCTTGTCCAGAGGAATTTCCATCTTCTGGGCAATCTCTTCAGGAGAGGGTTCACGGCCCAGCTCTTGAACCAGATACCTGGAGGTCCGTATCAGCTTGTTAATTGTTTCAATCATGTGAACCGGTATCCGGATGGTTCTTGCCTGATCCGCAATCGCTCTGGTAATCGCCTGCCGTATCCACCATGTGGCATAAGTACTGAACTTATATCCTCTTCGGTACTCAAATTTATCAACAGCTTTCATCAATCCGATGTTCCCTTCCTGTATCAGATCCAGGAACTGCAGCCCCCTGTTGGTGTATTTTTTGGCAATACTGACGACCAGACGCAGATTGGCCCTTATCAGCTCTTTTTTCGCGAATTTCGCTTTGAGCCGGCCTTCTTCGACATTCGTCATGACTCTCTTCAATGTCCGACTGTTCGCCTTGAGAGCATAACTTCTATCCTCAATCTGCATCTGAATATCCTTCATATCGACATAGAAGTCAGCCAGATCACTTTTCTTTTTGTCGGATTTTTTTCTTGCCCATTTGACAAAAGCGGTTTTTGAGGTTAATTGAGTCCTGAATTCCGTTACCGGCACATCAATTGACTCTGCGCACTTAACAATTTGGAAATTTTGATCATCAAACCAGATAATCTGGTTTTTTATCATTTCTTCAATTCTGTCCACAACACTGCTTTCAAGCCGCCACTCTTTAAGCAGATCAAAAATTTTATTTATTCTTCGAGTGATAGCCCGCCTTGTGCGGCGTTGTTCCTCCGGGTCCGGGTCCGAATCAGTGAGAAACAATGTCCTGCGCAATTGCCGGTTTTCCTTGTCAAGCTCCCTTATGGTGCTGGCTGTATTTAAAAAATTTTGGACCTGCACTTCCTCGTCAACATAGGTATCTCCTTCGTCAATATCCCGAAGAATATGCTTGGCACGCAAATTTCCGATCTCAATATTATCGGCAAGTGCGAGAATACTTTCAATGCCGATGGTTGTCTCAAGCATGGCGCGAAGTACTTCCTGCTCTCCGATCTCGATCTTTTTCGCAATCTCGATTTCCCCTTCCCGGCTGAGTAGAGTTACAAGCCCCATCTCTCTGAGATACATTTTTACGGGATCGGTAACCGTTCCAAAGTCCGCCATGGATAAGGACGTTTTTTCTTCAACAGCTTCCTTGCCAATGTCTTCGCTCTCCTTTGTATGACCGACCGGATCCATATCACCATTCCGGACCTTAATATTCATATCTTCAAATGTCATCAGGGTATCATCTATCTTTTCAGGAGTCAGAAGTTCTTCCGGAAGCATTTTGTATATTTCGTCATACGTCAACTCCCCCTGTTGTTTACCTTTTTCTATAAGCTTGTCCAGCTTTTGCGTTCTGTTCTTTTTCTCTTTATTGGTTAGTTTGCCAGCCATAGTTTTTTCTTTTGCCTTAGCGGTTTTGCTAATTGTTTTTTGGGATTTTGTACTGGTATTTTTGCCGACCGCCTTTCCGGGCTTTGCCTCGACAGGGTTACTATCTGCCTTTTTTGACGCGGCCTTGGCAGGTTTACCAGCTGCCTTTTTGGGTTT
>CAZOEW010000028.1:17614-26116 GCA_964578935.1 uncultured Desulfobacterales bacterium
CTTTTTTTGCAGGCTTGCCAACTGCCTTTCCGGGCTTTGCCTTGGCGGATTTGCCAGCTGCTTTTTTGGGTTTTGCTTTGGTGGATTTCCCAGCCGTTTTCTTCTGTTTCGTTGCAGATTTCTTTGTCATAAAGCTTCCCCTCCGGCAGACTTCAGTTTATTCTGTATTTTTTTTCGGTCTTTAAGCCGTTGCATCAGCAGTTCATTAAGCAGTTCCTGATCGTTTCGTGCTTCTGCCGCCTTAATCTTCATCAGCAGATTGTTTTGTTTTCGTTTTCTTCCATCCTTAAACTGCTTAATCAGTTTAAGGCAACCCTCGATGTCCCATCTGTCTTCTTCAATCGCCAGAGACGCAACCAACTGCCTCTCTTGAGGAGTATCGATTCTTGCTATAAGATCGGAAACCATTCTGTTGGAATCGCCTTGATGCGCTAAGATTGGCATCCCTATTTTTTTCAATCCCTCATTTTCAAAAAGGGGCAGAATCTCCTGTCTTCGAATTTCAGCAAGGATCTGTGGAAACTGCAACATCATGGCGATGATCTTTTTTTCCATGGGGTATGATTCGGTTGGAATCGCGGATCCGTTCCATGCTTTGTGGCGATTGTCGAAAACTCCCGGTCCTCTTTGTAACGATGGTTCGGCATTTCCGCCGGAACGCTTTGTATTCATGGCGCCTCTGACTTTTTCCATGATGGCGGAGTCATCAATCCCGAGCTTTTCGGCCATTTTCTTGATATACAAAGATCGTGCGACACTATCCTGAATTTCAGCGAGATATCCCTCCATGGCAGAGACAACCCGTACTTTCCCCTCGATGCTTAATCCATATTTTTTAATCGCTGACTCCATTAAAAAATCAACAGGACTGATTGCCTTTTCTGCAATTTTCAGAAAGGCCTCGGCACCGAATTCAACCACATAGGAATCCGGATCATATCCTTCGGGCAAAACCAGTATCCTGGAATCAAGGTGTCCGCTGTCAAATATGCCGATGCTCCGAGCCGCTGCCCTGAGCCCGGCATCATCAGAATCATAAACCAGAATCACCCGTTCGGCATACCCCTTCAATAACCGGACGTGTTCGGAAGTAAGGCTGGTCCCTAATGTCGCAACGACATTTTCAATTCCATGCTGCCAAAGGGCCAGTAAATCCATGTACCCCTCAACAATGAACGCCAGGCACGTTTCTCTGCATTTCTGTTTTGTGACATGCAGACCATAGAGTGAACCGCTCTTGTTATAGACAGGTGTTTCAGGTGAATTCAGATACTTGGGAAGAGAGTTGTCCAGTACACGTCCTCCGAAGCCGATCACCTGACCCCCGGTGTTGAATATGGGGAACATGATCCGATTTCGGAATCTGTCATAAAACCCGTTTTTCTGTTTGTTTTCAATAACAAGTCCGGATTTTTCCAGGAGTCTTTCCGGAATGCCTTTTCGGGCCAGATGCTGCATAAGCCTGCTCCAGCCTTCCGGCGCGAATCCAATACCGAACTTCTCAAGAGTATTCCCGGTTATCCCTCTCTCCGATAAATACTTCAAGCCTTTCCTTCCTTCGGAATCCCTCAAAAGAACGTGGTGATAATAGTCCGCTGCATGTTTGTTTGCAGCAAGAATCTTCTCCCTTTCACTCATCACCCTCTTCTGGCCTGAACTTGCATTCCCTTCCGGCAGTTCAATTCCATATCTCCTGGCAAGCGCTCGAACCGCTTCCGGGAAGGAGATGCCCTCGTGCTTCATGAGAAAACTAAAAACGTTGCCTCCCGCACTGCAGCCAAAGCAATAAAATATCTGTTTTTCAGGGTTTACAGTAAATGAAGGGGTTTTTTCCGAATGAAACGGGCAGAGGCCGACATGATTCTTTCCTGCTCTTTTCAAAAGCACCGATTCTGATACGATATCAATAATATCGGCAGCATTTTGAATTTCTGAAACTTTTTCTTCAGGAATAAAAAACGTCAAGGAGCATCGCCTCCGCATTGGATAAAGTGACTGAAAAAACCGCAGGTACTCGGTTAAAACTTTATACCACTATTTACGGGCTTGATTCGGGCTCGCTCCTGTATAATCCGTTGCAAATCCTATAGTTACACATCATTCAATTATCCAATCTAAAAATGACTAGTTATATTTTATTTTCCAAATAATGTCAATCTTTTTTAGCGCTGTTATATGCGGCCCTTACTGGACCTGACTCCTGTAATCCGCTCATCAATGGAAACAGCCTCATGAAGTGCCCTTCCCATTGCTTTGAAAACAGCCTCGATAATATGATGTTCGTTTTCTCCATAAGCAATATTAACATGAAGGGTTATACCCCCTCTTGTCGCAAAAGCCCTTAAAAATTCACCGGCAAGCTGAATATCAAAACTACTGCACACCGCTTTGATGGAAGGAACGTTATAAACAAGAAAGGGGCGGTTTGACAGATCAATGGTGACATCAACCAGTGCCTCATCCATTGGGGTGACGGAATGCCCATATCGCTTAACCCCCTTGCGGTCGCCAAGAGCATCGTGCAGCAGATCCCCCATCACCAGTCCCACATCCTCAACTGTATGATGAAAATCAACTTCAAGATCGCCTTTAGCCTTTATGGTCAGATCAAAAAAACCGTGAACCGAAAACAGGGTCAGCATATGATCAAAAAACGGAATCCCGGTTGCGATCTTGGCTGAACCGGTTCCGTCAAGGTTCAGCTCCATACTGATACTGGTTTCAGTTGTTTCTCTGGTTGTCTTTCTCAAGCGTTTCATAATCATATCACCTTGAATATAACATCCTGTTTTTACAGATTCGAATTATCCGCTTTTCCTGTTTCTCGTATAACGACACGCGTTGTAAAGTCAAGTCCGAGTTTTCATTCGCTCCAGAAAAAGGCAGATCAGACTTATTAAATCAGTACCTTAAAATCCAATTGCGCCATCTGGATACTTGTGTTATTAGGTGGCAGCCTTTACCAGGGCCTGGAAACGTGTGCCTCTGCTTCGCAAACGATGGGAAAGACAAAACCAGAACATATCCGAGACGGTATGATCATCCGATTCTGCCGGATCTGTGGAGCCGGTTTCGGACTTTAAGAGCCGTTTCGTAAAAAAACAGGATGAGGTGAAAGATGAGAATGATATCGGCAATCATGTTGTTCCTACTGAGCACAGCTTCCGTGAATGCCCAGCCGCCGGCCAGAGTTGTTGTCGCACATGTCACAGAAGAAGAGATCTCCAAAACAAACCAGCTGCTGGGAGTTCTTGAGTTTGACAAACGCTCGGGAATCTCGCCTGAGGTTGCCGGACTGATCAAAAAACTGTCTTTTGCTGAGGGGATGAAGGTTAAAAAGGGTGATGTTCTGGTGAGCCTGAACACGGACTTTATTCAACAAAGCATTGCCATTCGAACCCAGGAAGCCGAAGAAGTTCTCATTCGAATTCAGAATACCCGTAAAAACCTGAACCGCTACGAAAAACTTTTTAAAGAATCGGCTGCTTCGGAAAAATCTTATGAAGATCTTGCAGATCAGCTAAGGGAATATGAGAAAAAGCACGAGATAATCCAGCTGAACATTGAAAAACTGCGGATTGAACTCAAGAAATTCAATATCCGGGCTCCATTCGACGGGCTTATTCTGGAAAAATATAAAGATGAAGGAGAATGGATATCTCCCGGCAATGCCGTCTGCCTGCTCGGATCCACAGAGGATATTGTTGTCAACGTGGCAGTGGCGGAAGAACTTGTAAGATACATTGTTCCCGGGAACCACCTCTATCTTCGCATCCATGCACTGGATAAAGAATTTAAAGGAACCATCCAGAAGCTGGCTCCACTGGCTGATCTTTCGACAAAAACCTTTCAGATGAAAGTCAGCATTCCGTATTTTGAATCCGCCATTCAAAACATGTCGGCAACGGTCCACGTGCCGGTCAGCGATAAGATGAAATTGAAAATGATCAAACGGGACGCCCTGATCAAATATCAGGGCAAAGATTTCGTATATACGGTTAAAGATGGGAAAGCCACCATTCTGCCGATCAATATTGTCGTCTTTTCCGGTGAATATGTCGGAGTCGATAATCCATATGTGGTTCCGGGCATGCCGGTGGTCGTTGATGGTAATGACCGTCTCAAACCAGACCAGGAGGTTGAAATCGTTCAAAAGGGCTAAAAGACTTTATGGATATCATAAAATTTTCCATCAACAAACCGGTGAGTGTAGCCGTAGGAGTCATTCTTGTTGTAATGTTCGGTCTGATCGGCATCAATCGCTTGCCGGTTCAGCTGACGCCGGATGTGGAGCAGCCACAGATAACCGTTACAACATTGTGGCCGGGAGCAACCCCGTATGAAGTGGAAAAAGACATCGTAGAAGAGCAGGAGGCGGTTTTAAAGGGCATTCAACGACTAACCCTTCTGGAAAGCTCCAGCTACAACAGCCGCGCTGATATCACGCTCACATTTGAAACAGATACCGATGTTGATGCCGCGCTGCTGCGCGTATCCAACAAGCTCAATGAAGTGACAAGCTATCCGGACAACGTGGAAAAACCGGTAATTGACGCTTCCGGCGCCCAAAGCTCCCCTGTAATCTGGATGGTGCTGAAAATCAAGGAGGGTGATCCCGACCTGGTGAATACCTACCGAACACTGTTTGAAAACGATATTAGACAATATCTTGAACGAGTTCAAGGCGTTGGGTCACTTTTCGTGTTCGGCGGATCTGAAAAGCAGCTGGAAGTTGTTGTTTCTCCCAGAGAGCTGGCAAAACACAATCTGACTTTTGCCGAGACCGTTGATCGGCTGGCCACCTCCAACATAAACGTTTCAGCCGGTGTAATGGGCCTCGAGAAAAAAAACTATCGGGTGCGGACAGTCAGCCAGTACGAGGAGATAGCCGATCCGATGAAGGTGGTTTTAAGGGATGACGGCATCCGCCGGGTATATTTAAAAGATGTGGCAACCTCCCGCCTGGGATATGCCCCCATAGACGTTGCGGTTATGCATAACGGAACTCCGATGATCGTGGTTGGCGTTCGAAAAGAAAAGGGGGCCAATGTAATCGAGCTGACCCAACGCATGAAAGAAGTCGTTGAAAAATTAAACACCACCATTCTCAAAGACAATAACCTGTATTTTGAGATTATATATGAACAGACACCGTATATTAACACTGCGATAAACCTGGTTAAAAAAAACGTAATTATCGGCAGTATTCTGGCGGTCTTTGTATTGCTGATTTTTCTGCGAAGCATCAGCTCCACCCTCACGACGACCATCGCAATACCCATCTCTGTTATCGGAACCTTCATTTTCATGTGGGTATTCCAGCGCAGCCTGAATGTCGTCAGTCTGGCGGGCATTTCATTTGCCGTAGGCATGCTGGTAGACAACGCAATTGTAGTGCTGGAAAATATCGATCGCCATCGTAACATGGGAAAGGAACCTTTTCAATGTGCTTACGAAGGCACCAAAGAGGTATGGGGAGCGGTTCTCGCGTCAACAACGACCACAATAGCCGTTTTCCTGCCGATCATTTTCATGCAGGAAGAATCCGGCCAGCTCTTCAAGGATATTGCCATTGCGATCACATTCGCCATCCTGATCAGCATGATCGTTTCGGTATCTGTAATCCCGACACTTGCCAACCTGCTCTTCAGGCTTTCCCGAAGAAAGGAAAAACGTTCGAACGCGATCACGGAAGTCGGAAACAAACTTTCAAACCTGATCTTGACGCTCTCCCGTTTCACACTGAAAAACACCGTTACCCGTCTTACCACCATTATCGGTCTGACAGCAATCGCCGTGATAACCGCCTTGCTTCTCATTCCCAAGGCCGAATACCTGCCCCTTGGAAACCGGAATCTGATCCTGAATATCATGATTCCGCCGCCTGGATATTCACTCGAAAAACGAAAGGAGATCGGCCAGTTTATTTTCAAGGCCTCCCAGCCTTATTTTAAAGAGGATTACAAAGAGGGTATTCCAAAAATCAAAACCATTTTCTTTGTTTCCGCGGACCGCATCACGCTTTTCGGCGCCACCAGTATCCATGAAACCGAAGCGCCCAAAATGATGCCTCTTTTCACCCGGATGATCAACTCCATTCCCGGTGTGTTCGGCGTAAGCATGCAGGCGGGTATTTTTCAAAACAATATCGGCCGGGGGCGTACGGTGGATGTAAACATTTCAGGTGAAAACATCGACCGATTGATCGAGGTTTCCAGGATGCTGTTCGGAATCATTCAACAAAAAATACCCGGAGTTCAGGTCAGGCCGGTTCCCTCTCTGGAGAACTCATATCCGGAAGCGAACTTCTTTCCCGATCGTTCCAAACTGCTTGCCAATCAGATCACAGAAGAAGAGCTTGGATTTTTAATTGATATTATTATGGACGGCCGGAAGGTTGGAGAATTCAAGCCTGAGCAGGCCAAAAAAATCGACCTGATCCTGAGAAGCGATGAAACCCAGATTCAAACCCCGGAAGATATCGCCGAAAGCATGATCGCCACACGACTTGGAAAACTTATACGGATCAAGGATGTCGCGCAGCTTCACTATGAGCAGGGAATGATGCAGGTGGACCACCTTGAAAGGAGAAGAAATATAAAGCTGGAGGTCACGCCGCCAAGTGACATGCCCCTTCAAATGGCGATGGAAACCGTTGAAAAAGATATTATCGAGTCTCTAAGCAACCAGGGCAAGCTGGACAATGTATATGTGACCGTGGGTGGTAATGCCGATAAATTGTCAACCGCCCTCAACTCGACCATGTGGAACCTGATCATGGCTGCCGTTATCGTTTACCTTCTAATGACCGCACTTTTTGAAAATTTCTTCTATCCCCTGTTTATCATGTTTTCCGTTCCCCTTGCTGCGGCCGGAGGGCTGATCGGACTCAGAATGGTGGATGCCTTTGTCGCTCCCCAGTCTTTTGATATTGTGACCATGCTCGGATTCATCATTCTGGTGGGCACGGTTGTCAATAACGCCATTCTGATTGTTCATCAGGCGCTCAATAACGTGAGATACAGCAATATGATGGGAGTTGATGCCGTGATCGAATCGATTAAAACCCGTATCCGGCCCATTTTTATGAGTACGACGACAAGTTTGTTCGGTATGCTTCCCCTGGTGCTGTCCACAGGCGCCGGAAGCGAACTTTACAGGGGTTTAGGCAGTGTTCTGCTGGGTGGTCTGGCGGTTTCAACCATCTTCACGGTATTCCTGATTCCAGCCCTTCTTTCCTTTTTCATTCAATTTGAACGGAGCAGAAATCAAGATGCATAACAAGAGACATATTAAAAAATCAGGTTTTTCCGGATTGGTGTTGATAATCGTACTCTGGTTTACACCTATGAGTTGGGCGATATCGCTTTCAGATCTGCAGGATATCGGCGTCACGAACAGACAAGTAATTGAGAAACACCGCCTGGCGATTCAAAAGGAGGAGCAGAATCTCAAAATAAGCCGCAGTCCATTCTGGCCGAGTCTGGATGTCAGATACACGGCAAACGCGCTGGATGAAGACACCCTTCTGGAAAAAAGCCAGAACAGCGAACTCGTTGGCAGCCTGTCTTACAACCTGTTTGCAGGATTCCGGGACCGTTACAGCAACTTGAGCTATGATTCATTAAAAACCGCAAGGGAATTTGAACTTCAAAACATTATTCAAAGCATTCGATTCAATATTGCCATTCGCTACCTTGATATTTTCAGGGCACAAAACCAGTTGAAAGTATCCCAGGATGAGATAGCCCTGCTGCGAAAGAGATATCAAGATTCTGAAAGCCGATACAGCGTAGGATTAATTAAAAAAAATGATCTGTTAAAGTTGAAGGTTCAGATGGATGATTCATTGCAGAAAATGAAAAAAGCAGAAGCCGCGCTTCAAAAAAGCATCAATTATTTAGAATTGGAAACCGAGTTAAAAGTTTCAGGCGATGATTTAAACTTCGATGAACTCAATCACCTGCCTGAAGTAACGGATGAAGCTGTCTTCCTGGAATCGCATAAAAACACCCGAAGCGAAATAAAAGCGTTGGAGTCAATCCGAACTTCACAGGCCTATGGTGTGCAATCTCTGAATTCTGCATACTATCCGGCTGTGGACATGCTGGCCAGTTATAAAAAATATGGAGAAGATTATATTTTCGGTTTAGAAGAAAACATGGAAGATGAGACCCGGCTTCAGTTGAATGTAACGCTCAACCTTTTCAGCGGCCTCAAAAATGACGCTCTGATCCGTAAGGCAAAGCTGGAAGCCAACATGACTTCAAGTGATCTCCACGAACTGAAAATGAATCTTGCCGCGGAATTAAAAAATACACTCATGGATTTTCAGGTGGCCTGTAAAAACCTTGAGGTTGCCGAAAGTGGTGTATCCCAGGCAGAAGAAAATCTGCGGGTCACCGATGCCGCGTTCAAGGAAGGCGTCGAAACCGCAACCGATGTTCTGGATGCGGTCTTAAATCTGTCCCGGGCCAAAAACAATGTCATCCTTGCGCGAAG
>CAZOEW010000029.1:0-25738 GCA_964578935.1 uncultured Desulfobacterales bacterium
TTCTTCAATATTTGCAGTGTCAATAAAGAATTTCATCGAGCCAGAACCTCCTTCTTATCTAATTAGCGGCCTTATGAGGCCAATTTAAAACATTCAATCGTGTGCGGTATTCCGAAAAGTAAAAAAATTAATGATTTCAATGTGTATGTTTTTTACAGGAACGAGCTGCCGGTCCGTCAAAGCGTATGGGCAAAAAAGAGAGTTTTCTCGTTTGCCTCTTGAGCCACATGTTATCTTTCAGACGAATGGGCTGCAATGAATTTTTCCCTGCAGATGCTGCTGCAAAAATACAAATCCTTTCCGTCATATTTTAAATGGTGTCCCTCCCGTTTAGGAAAATATACTTCGCAGAAAGGATCTTTTATCATGACATCATCAATTCTGGTGTGGGCCATTCCCGGAAAGTTTTGCTTTTTGGGTTCGCTCAACCTTTTCAGAACGCTTCGAATCTTGATAACGGCATAGATGATTCCAATAATGAGGAGCAGCCTTATTAACATCTATAAACGTATAACCTCCTGGCCGCAGCCATCGATATCCGATAACAGCGACTGTATGGCTTTGTTGAGAACCGGATGAACAACACCCGGGTCTATATCACAAAGGGGTTTTAAAACAAAACATCTTTTATGCATCCTGGGGTGCGGAATGACAAGTCCGGCATGATTCATGACAAAATCATCGTAAAAAATGATATCCATATCCAGAATACGGGGGCCGAACCGGAGACCATCCGATTTTCTCCCATTTTTTTTTTCGATCTCCTGTAAAACCCGCAAAAGCGGAAAAGGATCAAGCGTTGTCTGAAGCTTGATAACACCATTTACAAACCAGTCCTGATCTAAATAATCAACCGGCTTTGTCATATAAAATGGCGACTGCTCCAGTATGCTGACGGCATCTGCTTCTCCCAGCAGATGAATACCTTTTAAACAGTTTGAATAACGATCCCCAATATTGGAACCGATTGAAAGATACACCAGGTGATTTTCAGTTTTTGTCACGGCCTGACTTCCGACTGGTCTTTTTTCACACGGATCTGATAATCAAAACCAACAATATTGGAATCCGGGCTGCTGATTCCGTTTTCCGTGTACGCAATAACCTTGTATTCATACCTGGAATCTGCTTCCAGATCCTCGGTATACACTTTTCTTTCACCATCTTGATCCCGGCTTATGAGATTTTTGATTAAACTTTCGGCAACCGGTTCAAAGATGCCGGGACAATCAGGGCAATCCGAAAGGGATAACCGTTTTCGGGAGCGGTATATTTTGAATCCAGCCAAACGGATTGAACTTTCTACCTGCGGCACTGACCAGGATAACGTAAGGGTCTGCTGGTTGATCTCCCATGACAGATCGGTTACCGGCGGAGGGATTTCATGACGAGGCGGAACCGGAGGGCCTTTTTTGCCGCATCCGGATAACAGGAGAATCATCGCAACAACTAGGGCTGCCAGTCCTGCAGAAGAAACAGTCCTGATTCCCCTGAAACCTCTGCCCATACCATTCATCGGCTTTATTTGATTCAGGAAAGTTGTCAGGCCCATGAAATGATCACGACCTGAATCCTGCAAATTCATTTTCAAGCTCCTTCTCGGCAGTTTGAATAGCCGCCTTTACATTCTCGGTCGCTGTACCTCCAAAGGATTTTCGTCTGTCTACCATTGCATGGGTTTCCAGAAAAGCAAAAAGGGTTTTTTCGATTTTATTGGAAAAAATCTTCAGCTCTTCCAAATCAAGTTCATGCAGTTCTTTTTTTTTGCCGATGGCATAATTTACGGCCTTCCCTGCGCAGGCATGGGCTTCCCGGAACGGAATGCCTTTGCTTACAAGATAATCCGCCATATCTGTTGCATTTAAATAACCTTTTTTTGTCGCATCCAGCATGGTGTCTTGATGGATGCATATTTTGGGCAACATTTTGATATAAATATCAATACATGCCAGAAGGGTATCAATGGTATCGAAAAGCGGAGCCTTGTCTTCCTGCATATCACGGTTATATGCAAGCGGAAGAGATTTCATAATTGTCAGGAGCGCCATCAGATTGCCGAACACTCGGCCGGTTTTACCCCGAACCAGTTCCGGCACATCCGGATTTTTTTTCTGCGGCATGATGCTGCTGCCGGTACAAAATGAATCCGGCAGCTCAATAAAATTAAATTCACAGGAAGACCATAAAATCAGTTCTTCTGAAATTCGTGAAAAATGAACCATGCAAATGCTTGCGGATGAGAGAAACTCGATTATGTAATCCCGGTCTGATACGGAGTCGATGCTGTTTCTTGATGTTTCGGCAAAACCAAGCTGCTCCGAAGTATAGTCCCGATCAATCGGGTAGGTCGTACCGGCAAGGGCTGCACTTCCCAAAGGGTTTACATCTATCCGCTTCATGCCGTCTGAAAACCTTTGGGAATCTCTTGTAAACATTTCATAATATGCCATCATGTAATGAGAAAAAAGAACCGGCTGCGCTCTTTGCAAGTGGGTATAGCCCGGCAGGATTGTCTCCAGATTATCCTTCGCGAGCTTGATGATGGTTTGCCTCAGAGATGCGAGCAGTTGAATGATGCTTTTTACCGCGTCTTTCAGATACATCCTGGTATCCAGAGTGACCTGGTCGTTTCTGCTTCGAGCAGTATGGAGTTTCTGGGCAGTCTTGGCGATTTTTTCAGCCAGACTGCTTTCAATATGCATATGAATGTCTTCCAGACGGTCATCGAATACGAATTCTCCTCTTTCGATCTCCTTTCTAACCTTGCCCAAACCCTGAATAATGGCATCTGCATCCGTTTCTGAAATGATCGATGCTTTTGCAAGCATCCTGCAATGGGCAATACTTCCTTCAATATCATGATGGTAGAGGCGTTTATCCATGTCGATAGAAGAAGTAAACGCTTCAACATTTGTATCGGTTTTCTCAGAAAATCGTCCATCCCAAGGCTTTTCAGACATACATTCCTCGCTGCTTTTCAGTCGGTTATATGCTTTATTTTTAATTTCATCAGATTCTGAATGCGCAGTCTCAGTGCATTCAGTCTGATAAAACCTTCTGCGTCTTTCTGGCGGTATACGCTGTCATCTTCAAATGTAGCGAAATCTTCACTGTAAAGGGAATAATCCGATTTCCTGCCAAGAACCATTACATTCCCCTTGTACAGCTTTAAGCGCACGATACCGGATACATTTTCCTGAGTATGGTCGATCATTTTCTGCATCAGGGACATTTCAGGCGAAAACCAGAAGCCATTGTAAATCAATTCAGAATATTTCGGTATCAGTGAATCACGAAGGTGCATCACCTCCCGATCCATGGTGATGGATTCCATAGCCATGTGGGCTGTCCGCAATATGGTCCCTCCGGGTGTTTCATAAACTCCCCTGGATTTCATTCCCACAAAACGATTTTCGACAATATCAATTCTTCCGATTCCGTGGCGTCCGCCCAGTGTGTTCAGCGCTTTTAAAAGACCCGCAGGGGTCATGACTTCACCGTTGATGCATACGGGATTTCCCTTTTCGAAAGTTATTTCAATAAGCTCAGGCTTGTCTGGGGCCTCTTCAGGCGAAACGGAAAGCACGAACATGTCACTTGAGGGCTCATTCCAGGGATTTTCAAGCACCCCTCCCTCAAAACTGATATGAAGAAGATTCCGGTCAGAACTGTAAGGTTTTTGAGGTGTTGTCGGAACCTCGATTCCGTGTTTTTCGGCAAAGGCCATCAGTTCGGTTCTGGAATGCAGGCTCCATTCACGCCAGGGCGCGATAATTTTAATGTACGGATCCAGGGCGAGATATCCGAGTTCAAACCGAACCTGATCATTCCCTTTTCCGGTTGCGCCATGGCTGACCGCGTCTGCGCCTTCAATCGCGACAATTTCCATCTGGCGTTTGGCGATAAGCGGCCTGGCAATGGAGGTTCCAAGAAGATACTGCCCTTCGTAAATAGCGTTTGCCCGAAAAGCGGGAAATACAAAATCCGTCACAAAAGTTTCCTTTAGATCATCAATATATACTTTCGAAGCTCCTGTTTTCAATGCTCTTTCTTCTATCCGGTCAAGCTCTTCCTCCTGGCCGATGTCGGCTGAAAACGTGATTACTTCGCAATCATAGGTTTCGATCAGCCATTTCAGAATCACCGATGTATCCAGTCCCCCGGAATATGCCAGTACTACTTTTTGAATATCAGACACGATTATTTCTCCTTCTTGAATCCGGTTATCAAAATTTCAAGGATCGCCTTATGCATGTGCATTTTGTTTTCCGCCTGATCCCAGACAACGGATTGAGGCCCTTCAAGAACCTCTTCGCTGATCTCCTCTCCACGATGAGCAGGGAGGCAGTGCATTACAATTGCATCATCTGAAGCTTTTTGGAGGAGATTCGTGTTGACCTGGAATGGACCGAATACATCTTTTCGTATGGACTGCTCCCTTTCATGCCCCATACTGGCCCAGACATCCGTATAAACGATATCCGCTCCGGCAACCGCTTCATGGGGATCGTTTGTTACTCTGATCTTTCCCCGGTTCAGGCCGAGCGCTTTTTCCATGATTTCCCGGTTCGGTTCATATCCCTTTGGGCAGGCAAGGGTCAGATCAAGCCCGATAATGGCTGCTGCATTTATCCAGGAGTGGGCTACGTTGTTTCCATCCCCGATCCAGGCAATTTTCTGATTACAGTATCCGCCCTTGCACTCAATGATTGTCAGCAAATCACTCAGAACCTGGCAGGGATGATACAGATCGGTGAGAGCATTGATCACGGGGATATCTGAAAACTCGGCAAATCCCTGAAGAAGGTCCTGTGAAAAGGTTCGTATGGCAACCGCATCAATATACCGGGACAGAACCCGTGCCGTATCCCTGACCGGCTCATTTCGCACAATCTGGGTGTCTTTGGCACTGATAAAGATCGGAGTTCCTCCTAACTGAATCATAGCCGTCTCAAATGAAACCCTCGTTCGCGTGGATGGTTTTTCAAAAATGAGCCCCAGACTTTTCCCGGCGAGCGGCTGGTCCAGGATTCCTTTTTGATGCCTTTTTTTCAGTTCAGATGCGCGCTGAAAAAGGTTTTGAAAATCATTTTCCGTCAGATCAAGGAGTGTCAGTATATCCTTTTTCAAAACAACCTCACAATACTTGAATGAATGGATCAGAAGCAACAGCCCTGATTCAATCTATATTTTTCTGCTTTCGTTTTACTTCCCCGTCATGCCTCTTTTGAAAAAATTTCATCAAGACACGCGACCAGACTATCGATATCTTCCTTTTCAATGATAAGCGGAGGAACAAACCTCAAAATTTTTTCCTGTATGCAATTAATCAGAAAACCCTTTTCCATGCATTGATTGACAACAGGTCCGCCAGGTATCTTCAGCTCCATCCCAAGCAGGAGTCCGACTCCCCGCACGTCTTCGATCACGTTGTGCTTTTTTTTAAGCTTTAAAAGCTGCTCTTTAAAATAAGCCCCTGTCTTTCGGCATCGATCAAGAATATCATCCTCTTCCATGACTTTCAGAACTTCAAGTGAAACGGCTGTTACAAGGGGCGTTCCGCCAAAAGTGGATGCATGTGCACCAGGAGAAAATGCGGCCGCAATTTTTTCCGAAGCCAGCATGGCTCCGATGGGAAGGCCGTTCCCCAGGGCTTTGGCCAGACTCATGATATCGGGTGTCAGATTAAAATGCTCATAGGCAAACAGTTTTCCGGTTCGCCCGAGTCCGGTTTGTATCTCATCAAAAATAAGAAGGTTTCCGGAATCATTGCAAAGCTGTCTTATCGATTCCAGATACCCCTCTTCGGGATATCTGACACCGCCTTCACCCTGAATGGGTTCCAGCATTACAGCGCATGTTTTCGATGTAATGGCATTTTTGATGGCTTCGATATCATTAAACGGAACAAAATCAAATCCTTCGAGCAGCGGCTCATATCCGGCCCGTATTTTCTCCTGCCCGGTAGCTGACAGCGTCCCCATTGTCCTTCCGTGAAACGATTTTTCCATTGTAATAATGCGGCATCGCTCCGACTCACCCTTATTATGAAAGTATTTACGGGCAAGCTTAATGGCTGCCTCATTGGCTTCCGCGCCGCTGTTGCAGAAAAACACACGGTCTGCAAAACTTTTTTCAACCAGTTTTGCGGCAAGCTCTACCTGTGGGATGGTATAGTAGAGATTGGAAACATGAAAAAGTTCGACCGCCTGTTTTTTAAGCGCCTCTACGATCCTTGGATGCGCATGCCCCAGATTGCAGACCGCGATCCCTGCCAGAAAATCGATATATCGGGTTCCGTCAACATCATAAACAACACATCCCTGACCCTTTGTTAAAACCAGCGGGAAGCGGCTGTATGTTGATGCAATGACACTGTCCGCCTGTTTAATGATATCTGATTTCATTCCATTAATTCCGTTCCGATTCCTTTGTCTGTAAACAGTTCCAGCAGAAGTGAGTGGCGTCTGGTTCCGTTTATGATATGTGCTTTCTTAACACCATTTTTAACCGACTCCATTGAATATTCAATTTTTGGAATCATACCGCCTGTTACAATATGATTCTGAATCATGCTGTCGATTTCAGAAGAGTTGATTGATGAGATTAAATTCCCGCTGCGATCCAGAACCCCGTCGACATCTGTTAATAAGATAAGGCGCTCCGCAGACAGGGCGATTGCAATTTTTGCGGCAACAAGGTCCGCATTGATGTTAAAGGTCTCTCCCTGTTCTCCTGTTCCGACAGGCGCAATGATCGGAATGAATCCCTTCTTCGCCAGGGTATCGATAATGCAGGGATCAATGCGGGTAACTTCGCCTACAAGACCCGGGTCAATGATCTCAGGCGGCTTATCCGCCTCTGCCTGGTGCATGATTCGAAGTTTTTTTGCATGAATAAGCCCTCCGTCTTTGCCGCTGAGTCCCACGGCATTGCCGCCTTCCCGATTGATCTGGGCGACAATTGCCTTATTTATTTTCCCTCCCAGAACCATTTCAACAACATCCATGGTGGGTTGATCGGTGAGGCGCATACCTCTTACAAATGTTGAATTGATGCCCATCTGCTCGAGAACGGAATTGATCTGCGGACCTCCTCCGTGTACGACGACCGGGTTCAGGCCGATAAACTTAAGCAGCGTGATATCTTTTGCAAAATCTCTTTTCAGTTGTTCATCAACCATGGCATGGCCACCGTATTTGACAACAATTGTCCTGCCGTAAAAACGTTTGATATAAGGCAGTGATTCGATCAGGATATCTGCTGCATTTGGCGTTGTAAGGGTATCCTCTGGTTTCATTTTCATTCGGCTCAAAATCAGGGTTGGTTCGGTTATGTTTTTTAAATATCCCCTAAAGGATAAATCTGCTCAAGTCTTTATCATCTTTTATATTTTTAAATTTATTGGCCACATAGTCCCCGTTAATGATGATTTTTTTATGTTCCACGTCAGGGGCTTGAAAAAGAATATCTTCCAGCAGACATTCCATGAGCGTATGAAGCCTTCTTGCTCCGATATTCTCGGTCTGGTTGTTCACATCCTCGGCTACCTGCGCGATTTCCTGTATCGCGGCATCTTCAAAAACCACTTCCACGCCTTCGGTTCTCAAAAGGGCCAGATACTGCAGAATAAGCGCATTTTTGGGTTCAGTCAATATTCTTATAAATTCAACGGCTCCAAGAGCGTTAAGCTCAACCCGAATGGGAAATCTTCCCTGAAGTTCCGGTATCAGATCCGATGGTTTGCAACTATGAAAGGCGCCGGAAGCAATAAACAATATGTGATCTGATTTTACGGGACCATATTTCGTTGTAATGGTGCTTCCTTCAACGATTGGGAGAAGGTCTCGCTGGACACCTTCTCGTGATACATCGGGCCCTTGTCCACTGTTCTTGGAGGAAATCTTATCGATCTCATCCAGAAAAATGATGCCGGACTGCTCCACTTTTTCGATGGCTTTTCGAATGACTCTGTCCATGTCGATCAGCCCTTTGGCTTCTTCATCTGCTATTATTTCAAAAGCTTCCGCAACTTTCATTTTTCGCCGTTTTGTATTTTTCGGCATCAGATTGCCAAGCATATCCTTGAAGTTTATCCCCATCTCTTCCATACCAACATTTGAAAAGATCTCAACAACCGGCATGTTTTTTTCTGTAATATCAAGATCAATAAACCGGTTATCCATTTTGCCGTTTTTAAGCATCTGGCGAAGCTTCTCCCGCGTGGAAAAAGACGCTTCCATAGCGTTTTCCATAACCAGGTCAAACGGTGTCTCTTTGGCATCGGTATCCGGGATTGACCGCGAGGGCTGCGATTTGGGCAAAAGGAGATCAAGCATCTTCTCCTCCGCAATCTGTCTGGCTTTTTCCTTTACGGCGTCTCTCTCTTCTGATTTGATTTTATTGACCGTGAGTTCCAGAAGATCCCTGATCATGGATTCAACATCCCTGCCGACATAACCGACTTCTGTAAATTTGGATGCTTCGACTTTATAAAAAGGAGAATCCGTTAGATTTGCCAGTCTTCTAGCGATTTCCGTTTTTCCGACTCCTGTCGGTCCGATCAGAATAATATTTTTAGGTGCAATCTCATCCCGAAGTTCAGGGCCTACCTGCCTTCTGCGCCATCTGTTTCGAAGCGCAATCGCAACAGAACGTTTCGCCTTGTTTTGCCCGATTATATATTTATCCAGTTCCCGAACAATCTCTATTGGTTTTAAATCACTCATCGCATCTTTTCCATCGTTTTCGTTAATGCTCTGGCCACAAGGCCACAATCTTTGCATGGTATCTTTATGTTTTTTGCTGCCTGCTCCTGTTTTATAAATCGCGGAGGGTCAGATTTCCTCGATTGTTATGAAATCATTTGTGTAAACACAGATTGAAGAAGCAATTTTCATCGCTTCAGCCACGATATTTCTGGCATCCAGATCCGAATGCTTTAGAAGCGCCGCTGCAGCAGCCTGTGCTGCTACCCCGCCGGAGCCAATGCTGATATAGCCTTCATCTGGTTCAATCACATCACCGTTTCCGGAAATCAGAAACGTTTTGGAATGATCAACGGCAATCATGATGGCTTCTAAACGTCTCAAGTACTTATCGGTCCGCCAGTCGCCTGCTAGTTCAACTGCCGAACGGGTCAGATTTCCGTTAAACTGCTCCAGTTTTTTTTCAAGACGATCAAAAAGATTCAGTGCATCTGCCGTTGCCCCGGCAAATCCAACGATGATGCTGTTATTGTAAATCCGCCGAACTTTTTTGGCATGGTGCTTTACAATGCTGTTGTTCAGGGTCACCTGCCCGTCGCCTGCAACAACCACTTTTCCATTAAGACGCACAGCCAATATCGTTGTTCCGTGAAAATTTTCCATGATCTCTGTCCTTCATTCCCGGCAAGGCTCTCATTATTTTCTGGGATGGGCCTTGTCGTAGATTTCCATCAGCTTGTCAATCGTAACATGCGTATATTTTTGAGTCGTTGAAAGGCTCTTGTGGCCGAGGAGCTCCTGCACAACTCTCAGGTCCGCACCCGCCTCCAGCATATGTGTGGCAAATGAATGACGCATGCCGTGCGGAGATAAGGGTTGAGCGAGGCCGCATTCCCGTACTGCATGGTCCAAAATCCTGCGAATGGATCGGGCTGTCAACCGTCCGCCGTTTTTGTTCAAAAACAGGGGGTCCACCTCGCTGCCATCCGCTTTGTTTCGGCGGAATGATATTGCCTGTAAAAGCATTTTCCGGTATTCATTGATGGCTTCCATTGCTTTTGTTCCAACAGGCACAATCCGTTCTTTGTTTCCTTTGCCAAGAACCCGTATGATCTGGGCGGAAAAGTCAACATCGGAAACATTCATCCCGGCAAGTTCCGATATCCGGATTCCGGTTGAGTAAAGGGTTTCAAATATAGCTCTGTTGCGCCTACCAAACAGTGTGTCCTGCTTAAAAAAATCAAGCAGCCGAAACATGTCATCCACAGGCAGATATGCCGGAATTGGTTTTTCCTGTTTTGGCGTGATAACCGCTTTTGCCGGGTTGTCTGAGATCATGCCATGTTTTGCAAGATATTTGAAAAAAGAACGCAGGGTGGACAGCTTTCGAGCAATAGAAGATTTTCTGTTTTTCTTCTTATATAAATAACCGAGATATCCCCGGATCAAAAAACTGTCCACCTCTTCTAATAGAAGGGGGTTACTGTTTTTTCCCTTATGTGTTTCCTTACTTTTTGTTTTTACCGCGAAGTCTATAAACTCAAACAGATCCAATTGGTAAGCTCTGCAAGTGTTCTCAGAGAAACCCTTTTCTGAAATAAGTGTTTCGAGAAACAAGGTGACACATCTTTTCACCGGAGTCGCTTTCATCAGAGTGCAATAAGGTTTTCCAGTTCGTTCCATGAGCCGACTTCAATAAACCGGCTATTCTTTCTATTCCATGGCTGTTTGAAAAGAATTGGAGTTATGCCCGCTTCTTTCAGCGTAAAGCATGTTTCAAGCCTGTCCTCGACAAAATAGGAAATGTTCCTGTCCTTTAAAATTTCTGCTTTTGCGTCAAAAGAGCCGGTAGTGACGATTTCGATCGACGGCTGTTCCAGAGAAAGGTTTTCCAGAATCCATTTCGTTATGGGGCCGGGATAGGGCCTCGCTGTGACAAACAGAACCGGTCCGTGTTTTCGCCCCAGTCTGGAAAGGACTTTTGGCGCATCCTTGATGGGCCGAAGCGTTGCGGAATAATCCCCGTCCAGAAGTTTTTTCACGATTGAAGCCATTATTTCTTTATTAATATCGAGGCATTCCTCAAGGGAATAGGATGTGATTTGTTCGTACAGGATATTTTTCAGGTTGAACTCATCTCTTGCGATATCAATAAACAGGGACATGGTATCAGCGACAACGCCATCAATATCAAAAGCTACGGAATTCGGATCAATCTTGACCATATTTTTTCAGATCATATGAAAAGCAGTCTTTCCTGCCGTTTCCCTTTATGCTGCGTGTCTTGTTCTTTTCTTGAGCTTGCTGATGCGGCGCCTGAACATGGATATTTTTTTTGAATCATTTGACTGTATTGCTTCGTCGCGCTTTAGTTTCAGCTCACCTATTTTCACCTTCAGTTCTCGAACCGAGGAGATTTTTTTCTGTTCCTTTTTTTCTTCAATCCCTCTTGCCTTCTTGATTTCACTTATCAACTCGGATTTGTTCATTCCATGGACTCCGGAAATCTCGGGGATCTCAAAGGCAATTACGCGAAGTTCTTTGGCTGTCAATTTTTCCAGCGGTTTTTCCTTTTTTTCTTTTGCACTTGCCATGACCAGCTTATCTCCTTTTCTTTGATAATAATGAATAAGCGGAGGCGTGCTTTCGCCTCCGCTATATTGTATTTCCCGATATATGAAAATCAATCTTATGTAAAACAGATAGGCGGGTAAAGTCAATATTTAAATCAGCGTGAAAATCGAAAAACAATAATGGTTCTGTATAAAAATCAGGTGTATAATATCACCTTTTTGATTGAGGTTATTCATATGAGTCCATGAACTCATTCAAAGATTTTCGAAGCCATCCGATCGACTCCTGATTTGTAAGGATTAACAGGAATCCATTGATATCTTTTTGTTTGAACTTAAAGAGGGTTTTCATAACGATCGCAGGCTGCGATGGATCAAACTGATCAACAAGATGATCACACTCGTAGTCTATTTCAGTTATGACACGGGGTGGAGAATAGGTTACAAATGTATTTAGCAGCTCGGACATTTTTCCGACACACGCACCGATGAGGATGTTTCCAATTTCTGTTAACATCTCTCTCTCTAAAAGATCTTTCGGTTTGAGACGATAATTGCCGATGCTTGTTTCTTCAAGCAGAGAGATAAGATCTTCGCCCGATCCTGTAGGAAAAACCAGAAAGCCGGAACCGTTGAAATCTCCCCAGAAGCGCTGATCCACAATGCTTGTTTTACCCGAAGCATTCAGCTCTTCCTTTAAATATTCCGGCAAGGTTCCAATGCTGATAACCTGTATGTTAGGGACGCTTAAGACAACATAGATGTCGATCACTCCCGCAAGGTCGGCAGTGGCATTGCCAAACGCAATATTCATGATCTCTTGTAAAATTTCTTTTTCTTCTTCCGCAAATATCTCATTATAATCAGGATTTTTCATAAGTTCCATAGCTCCTGTTATTCTCTCATGTCATTAAAATAACTGCATTTTCATGCCGGCATTGGATATACAAAATCATTTTAATGTTGCCATTTCATGGGGTTAAGCTGCTCAGGCATTTGATTTTACATTATAAGCCAAGTAGGTGATCGCCGTCTGCAACGGATAACAGATTGGATCGCAGCACGTTGTAACCTAAATTAATACCATTCATGTGTCAATAATAATACTCAAGTTGACATCAATATGGGGTTGTTATACTTTTCCGCCATGAACCAGTCAAAATGGATTTTCCATCCGATATTTATATTTATTTTATCAATCATTGCTCTAATCTTATCCCTCTTTCTGTATATTTACTGGTATGTGGAAGCCAGTGAAGGCTTGAATGAACTGGTGCGGAAATTCAATCTCAACCCGGACCAGGTTCTTGAGTCTCAAACCTGGGTTGTCATTGTTGTACTTTCCATTCTGGTGGGAATTATTCTAATGGGGATCATGTTTATTTTTATATACCATCAGAAAACATATCAAGTGTATCGCCTTCAGAATAATTTTATAAACAGCTTCACTCATGAGCTTAAAACCCCGGTAACCTCTCTCAAGCTTTATCTGGAAACTTTTTTAAGATATGAACTTGCAGCCGAAGATCGTAAGAAGTACATCCGCTATATGCTTTTGGATATAGGACGTTTGTCTGAGAATATCAGCAGTATTTTGAATATCGCCAAGATTGAGAGCAAGAGTTATAAAGGCGAATTCATCGAATCTGATCTGATCGATGTGATCAGAAAGTTCTGTGAAAACAACAAACACCTTTTCCAAAGCTGCAAGATCACTATCCGGAACAAAATTTCGGAAGAACCGATTTTCGTTTCAATTGATCTTCCTCTGTTTGAAATGCTTTTAATGAATATTCTAACCAACGCGATTAAATACAACAGTTCAGAAATACCCTGCATCGATATAGAGCTTGAGAAAAAAAACAGGCAATTGCTGGTTATTTTTTCAGATAACGGTATCGGACTGGATAAGGCGGATCTAAAAAAAATATTTAAAAAATTTTATCAGGCCGGCAAAGCCGATAACATGTCCGCAAAAGGCAGCGGAATCGGTTTGAATCTTACCCAGAACATTGCAAAAATACATAAGGGGAAAATCATTGCAAAAAGCAGCGGCAAGGGAAAAGGCTCGACATTTATTCTGACCCTTCCGTTCAAGGAAGGAAAATTAAAATAGAGAAAGGAATTAAATGCGAAAATTCGAAAAAAAACGCATTTTAATTGTTGAAGATGAAAAACATATCGCTGAAGGGATCAGTCTGAATATTTCTCTTCAAGGGCATGACGCCATGATTGCCGAAAACGGCGCGTCGGCACTTCAACTGTGGAAGGAATGGAATCCGGATCTTATTGTCCTTGATATAATGCTTCCGGGTATTGACGGGTTATCCGTACTTCAAAATATCCGTCTTGAAGATGAACAGATACCGATTCTCATCTTGTCCGCCAAAACAACCGTTGATGATAAGATAAAAGGTCTTTCTTATGGTGTCGATGACTATATGACGAAACCGTTTAAGCTTGAAGAGTTTCTGCTTCGTATTGAACGGATGCTCAAACGCGTTTCTCTTTACAAAACCGGAACCGGTTCAAATCAGTTAAACGGTGTATCTGTGCCTAAAATATATGAGTTCGGAACCAATCGTGTCGATTTTGAGAAATCAAAAGCCTTTTGTAAGAGAGGTGAGATCGATCTGACTGAACAGGAGATCAAGCTTCTAAAACTTTTTATTACGAACAAAGGCAAATCCTTGTCCAGAAAACAACTGCTTGAAATCGGATGGGGATATTCCGGGATGACTTCAACTCGAACGGTTGACAATTTTATCGTTCGATTTAGAAAATATTTTGAAGATAACCCTAAAAAGCCTTTATTTTTTAAGAGCAGGCGGTCTGTAGGGTATGTGTTTGATCCAGAACAAAACCGGTTCTAACTATTTGATGCAAACCTTTCGGACCTGCAGCAGATCGCAGTGCCCCTGAAATATTTTTTCAATCCCATCCTGTTTCAATGTTCTCATGCCGTCTTTTATGGCCTGCAAGCGAATTTCCTCCATCGGAGAGTTGAGCTGAATCAGTTTCTTCATCTCATCCGTACCCATGAGAAGTTCATGAATTCCCATCCTGCCGCGGTATCCGGTGTTGCTGCAGATTTCACACCCATTGGTTTTATAAATAGTAAGATCGTCGGTGTATTGCACACCTGTTTTTTCAAATTCTTCAGGCCCGCCATATTCTCTTACGAGTTCGTCAAATTCAGCCTGGGTTGGATGGTAGCTTTTTTTACAGCTTTTGCATAGAGTTCGGACCAGGCGCTGAGCCAGAATGCATAAGATGGCGTCCGCAAAATTAAAAGGATCCATTCCCATGTCCAGAAGGCGGGTAATGCTTTCCGGAGCACTGTTGGTATGCAGTGTCGAGAATACAAGGTGGCCGGTAAGAGAGGCTTCGATGCCGATATGAGTGGTTTCTTTGTCTCGCATTTCACCAACCATAATGACATCCGGATCAGCACGTAAAAAAGCCCGCATGGCCGCTGCAAAATCAAATCCGATTTTTGGTTTAACCTGAACCTGCCGAAGGCCTTTCTGCGTAATTTCAACGGGATCCTCGGCGGTCCAGATTTTGGTTTCCGTTTTATTGATGTATCCCAAGGCGGAATGGAGTGTTGTTGTCTTTCCGGAACCGGTAGGGCCGCATACAAAAATTATCCCATAAGGCTGTGTGACAACACTGATGAAGTTTCCATAATTAAATTTTGAGAACCCCATCTTGTCCAGAGGAATGGGTTCGCCGGCAGCCAGGATACGCATAACGACATCTTCGAGACCGCCCTGTGTCGGTATGGTGGCAACACGAAGCTCTACATCCAGACCGCCATATTTCTTGAATTTAATTTTTCCATCCTGGGGCTTGCGGCGCTCAGCAATATCCAGATCAGACATGATCTTGATGCGGGATACAACGGCGGCCTTATACTGATAAGGAATTGTCTGGTAGAGTGTACAGGCTCCGTCAATACGGATTCGAACCCGGGTATTGTTTTTGCCCGGATAGGGCTCAATGTGAATATCCGATGCATTGCGGGCATGTGCATCGAGAATGATCTTATTTACCAGCTGAACAACTGCGCTGCTTTCTTCATCCAGTTGAGAGACATCCTCTTCGATCTCCTCTTCGTCCTCCTGGAGCTTGGACAGGATGTCATCAATGGAGGCAAGCTCCTTTTCATCATGTGTAAACAGTTCGATATAGGAGAGGATGTCCTCCTTGAACGAGATATTGAACTTAATTTTCCGGCCGGGGAAAAGAGATTTGATTTCACCGCTTTTCTGTAAATCATGAGGGTCATCAATAGCGATAATCACCGAGTCGTCATCATCGACCCGAAGAGGCACCCAGAAGTTGTTCCGCATAAAAGGAACCTTGACACCTGCTAAAAGTTCTCCGGGAATCGGGGCATTTTTGTTGTAAACGATAAACGGTGCATCGTAATAGCGGCTTAATGATTCGCCGATATCTCTTTTCTGGACTTTATAGTCCTTCATCATGATGGCTTCGACCGGCTCTTTTTTTTCTCTTGAATCAAGAATTACCCGTTTGAGTTCTTTCTGGGTTAGAATGTGATTTTCAAGGAGATAATCATATTTACTTTTACGGCCGGCTCTTCCGGAACCCATTCGCTTCTGGTTATAAAGACCGATTCCCAGTGTTTCGGACAGTTCCAGAATATTTTTTTCATCAAACTCGTTGAAGGAACTGCCGTTTTTTCGATTAATCAGCTGTATTGCGCCTAAAAGCAGTTTTTTAAAAATAATTGGCGCAACAAGGACCTGGGTTGTTCGGATACCGGTCTTTTCATCCCAGCTCTTATCAAATTTCAGAACAGGGTCAATCGCATCCAGCTCATTATCATCATAAACATCTTTGATGTTTAGCAATTTTTGTTTGTATGCCGCGTAGCCGGCGATGCTTTTGGGAGAGAGGGGGACACGGATTTCCTCGATTTCATCACCGGATTTAAATCTTGAAACAAGCTCGCGTTTGATACCATCAACATAGTAGATTGTAAGTCGCACCGCATCGAATAATTCAGTGATGTCATTTTTCAGATCGATTAAAATTTCATCCAGGTTCGATGCGGCAAAAATCTTCTTGTTGAGTTCCTGAGATTTTGTCCGAAACTCCACCTCGGATCTCAAGCTCTGAACATTTGAACCGTTTTTATTCACCGTATCCGTTGGCATTATCAATACCTCATTTCAATAGAAGACAAGATGATAATGTTACATCTTCCCAAATGATTTGCAACCGAATTTGTCTGGGAGTCGACGTTTCTTAGACATATTAATACGAATTGTTTTTGTCTGGTTTCCTAAAAAAGGCTATCACTTTTTTGCTGCCGCCAGCGAGGAGTAAAATCCCGATCAGGTAAAGGCACAAACGAATAAAAAACAGCCCTGATGAGAACTGCCGGATCTGTTCAATTTTGGGCATTACCTGCGGAATGCGATAAAAAACCCCCAGACCTGCGGCCGCAAGCATGATTCCCCATATCAGCTGAAACTTGTTTTTCCCGTTATCCATGAACGAATGGTTCTGTTATAAAAAAGGCGCTATTTCTCAACATATTACAGCTCTCTGTATATCCTCAATCCTGACATGATGTCAAATCCGTTTCTGCCTGTAACGTAACACCATTTGTGCTTTTATTTCAATATGTGGAACCTGGGGCAAGGCACATCCGGAACCAAATTTCTGAAATTCATTGTTTTTTTATATAGAGCGAATTTTTTACACATGGACACCCGCTGTTTTCGATCCATGGCATATTCCTCAAGTCAACATAAAAATCAGGTTTCGGCCTGTTCAAGCGCTTCCAGCTCCTGATCAAAGAGGCTTTTTTGGTTCATCAATTTTTCTGTTAGATCCTCAAGCTCATCAAAGCGCTTATCGATGGATGACTGACAGCTGTGAATCGATTGGGACAGGGCTACAATTTTTTCACCATCGCCGATTTGTGATGCATCCTGCATGGATCGGTTGTATTTGTCCATATCCATCTCCAGCATGTCAATCTCATCTTCAATCGCCTCTATCTGTTTTTCGATGGGTCTGGTAATTTTAGCCCGTTTTGCTATGATTTGAGATCTCCTTCGTCTGATTTCCTTTTTCGAAAGCTTTTCGGTCTGAATCATCTCTTTATTTTTTACAGCGGAAAACCCTCTGGTTTCCGTTTCATCATGCCATCCTCTTTTTTCAAGAAAAGACTGGTAGGTTCCTTCAAATAACGAAGCCCCCTCTTCCTGAAAAACAATAAGCCGCTCGGCAAGGGCATGCAGGAACATCTCATTATGGGTTACCATGACGACAGCGCCTTCAAAACTGTCAATAGCTGCCAGCAGAGCATCGCAGGATTCCATGTCAAGATGATTTGTGGGTTCATCCAGAAGCAGAAGATTTACAGGGGTGGCCAGGAGTTTTCCGAGCATTACACGGCTTTTTTCTCCACCGGATAAAACGCTGATTTTTTTCAGGGCGTCATTGCCCTCAAACATCATGGCGCCGCAAAGATTTCTGGCTGTCTGCTGATCGATATCCGGGTGTGTATAGAGTATCTCCTCGGCAACTGTTTTGGAGTCATCCAGGCTTTTGATATTTGTCTGTTCGAAAAGTCCCGATACAATACCAGGGTTGTAAGTCACTTCACCCTGCAGGGGGTTGAGTTTCGCGGAAAGAAGCCTGAGAAGCGTTGTCTTCCCTTTTCCATTTTTCCCGATAATACAGATCCTGTCACCTGAACCGATGGTCAGGTTCAAGTCGTTGAAAAGAGGCTTGTCCGGATCATAGCCGAATGAGAGGTTTCGCACATACATAACGATTTTCCCTTTGTACGCCTTGCTTTTGAAGGAAAAATCAAGCGTTTTAATCTTTTCCAGCTTATTTTTTTTGCCAAGCTTTGAAAGCGTCTTGACTCTTGACTGTACCATGTTCGCGAGGCGTGCTTTTGCTCTGAAGCGGCTGATGAAAATCTCCATCTCCTTTTGCCGCTTTTCGTCATTCAGTCTGGTTTTCTCAAAAATTTCCTCGTCCTGTGCCATCTGAGAATAATATTTTTCTGTGTTTCCGGCAATCTTGCGAGCTTTTTTGCGATGGATGCCGAGCGTATGCGTCACAACCTTGTCCATGAATCCCCTGTCATGCGTAATCAGTATAATTTCATGACGCCAGTTCAGGAGAAATCTTTCTATCCACCGGATGGATGTAATATCCAGATAATTGGTTGGTTCATCCAGAAGAAGGAGGTCCGGTTCCGAGACCAAGACCTTGGCAAGGTTCAGGCGGACCTGGTAGCCGCCCGAAAAGAGGCTAGGATGTTTCTGCATCTCGTCCCCGGAAAATCCAAGTCCTGCAAGAATTTTTTCAGCCTTCCAATAATGGTCTTCTTCCGACTCCATAAGACCGCCCATACATTCATCAAGAACAGTTTCCTTTTTGAAATCAATTTTCTGACGGACATAACCGATTCTATAGTTTTTGGGTACGGATATCTGCCCGGAGTCCGGTTTCTCATCACCGGTTAACATTCTAAGAAGAGTCGTCTTTCCGTGCCCGTTGCGCCCTACAAGTCCGATTCGCTCCCTGGGGTTTATTTTAAAGTGCATACCCTGAAAAAGGATATGGCTTCCAAAACTTTTTGACAGATTTTCCACGCTGATCATTGAGTTACCTTATATACTTTCAAAACCGGCCATGGGTTACATCTGAACAACTGCCATGACCTGCGGCCTGAAGCAAAACGCGACAGACATTGATTTTTTAAAAAAAATGTGGACATTGAACCTCGATTCATCTTAAGTATATTCTTTCATTCTGTAGCCGTCAATATTATTGAAATAGATTGTTTAGCATGTATAGTGTTATCTTCGAAACATGAATATTAAAGGTAAAAATTCATGAAAAAAATACAGATGGTTTTGCTCACATTTGTGTTGATAATTGGAATCAGTACAACTGTTTTTGCATTGGACGCCGATTCGCCGGAAGAAAAAGAGTGGTCTCTTTCGGACCTCTATCAGAGAGCTCTTGATTTTTCTGAGAAAATAAAAATCGTGGAAAAAGAGCTGGTTATTTCAGAAAAGGATAAGGAAAGGGCATTTGCCGTTCTGGTGCCCCGGTTTACCGCTTACGGCAGTTGGGGCGGCTACCAGGAACAAAATATTGATATTTCAGGATCCCAATGGACTTGGGGCGCCAAATTCGGCCAGTCTTTTACGCTGAACGGCAGGGAGCTCATTGCCTTTGGCATGGCAAAAGACCAGATTGCGAAAACCGCAATGGACCTGAGCGCTGTACGAGAATCCTACCTGTTTCAGGTCGCGGCTGTTTATTTTGATATTCTGAAAGCCATCAAGCGAAAAGAGATCGCACAGGCCAATGTCCTGCGCATGGAAACCCATAAAGAGGCGGTTCTGGTGCAGCTAAAACTGGAAAATGTTCCAAAAACAGAACTTTATCGGACTGAGGCAACCCTTTCCGGGTATAAAACCGAGCTGGTTATTGCGAAGAACAATGTGTTTTTATCAAGGGCCGTGCTCATGAGACTGGTCAACCTCCCTGAAAATTTTACGATCAAGGTGCCGGAGACTTTTCCGGAATTCATGTTTGAGCGTAATCTTGAGGAACTGAAACAGTCCGCGCTGAAAAAGCGGGAAGACCTGAAATCCTTAAAAATGTCTCTGAAAATTTCGGAATCCAATATCGATCTTTCCAAAGGGGCATACTGGCCGACTCTGTCTATTCAGGGAGGATATGAAGTTGTGGATGCGGATCCGAATACTTTTACCATTTATGATGAAAACCTTCTATTTGTCGGGGCAGAAGTGAGCTTTCCCCTTTATGACGGCGGACTGCGGAGTGCGGAGCTGAGCCAGGCAAGGGTTCGGTCCCGGCAGGCTGAACTTCAGGTGAAAGACTACTCGAAGCAGGTTTCAATTGAGGTGGAAACCGCTTATCGAAATTTAATAACCGTTGAGAGTTTAATCGCTTCAGTCAATGACAAACTCAAATCAGCCCAGGCGAATTATGAAGCGATTACGGTGCAATTTAAAACCGGGATGGCCGACAGTCTTGAGGTTATCGATGCAAATGCACTTCTTGCCGATGCGGAAAGAGAACTGATTGAAGCGAGATACACACTGTCTTTGACTTTTCTGGAACTCCAGAAGGCAAGGGGAACATTCCTGAATGATATAAAAGAAAAATATGATTTGAAAATGAATTGATGTGGTTTCTGAATGTTTTTCACAAACCATCTGACAGAGATCGTTTTTATATAATGTCCGGAGATAAAAATGGCGCGAAATGAACAAACAAACTCAAGCAAACCTTTTAAACACAGAGCACTTAAGCTGATCTGGGGATCTCTGCCCATCTTGTTTTCCCTTCTGTTGATTATTGCATTCGGATACGCGGTAGGGTTAAAATCCAAAACCCTGGAAGCTGAAAAAAAAGCCGCTTTGAAAGAAAGTGATTCCTCTGTGAATGTGGTCACGATGGAGATGAAACCCGAAAGCATCCGCGACCGGATCAATTTTCCAGGAGCCGTTGAACCATGGGTAAAACTGAAAATTCTTTCCGAAGTGCGCGGTACAATTATTCAGAAGGTTGTTGATGAAGGTTCAGAGGTCAGGAAGGGAGATATTATCGCGATCATCGACTCCCGGGATTATGAAAATGCGCTGATATCGGCTAAAGCTTCTTATCAGGCCGCTCTGTCCTCTATAGATCGTATTGAAAAGCTTTACAAGGAACAGCTTGCAACCCGTTCCCAGTTGGATGATGCCACCGCAATGGTGGATATGGGCAAAGCCCAGATGGACAGCGCAAAACTGAATTTTGACAGGTGTACGATTCGTTCTCCAATCTCCGGTATTTTAAATCGCCGTTATTTTGAACCCGGGCAGTATATGAACATCTCAGATCCGATAGCCGAGGTGCTTCAGATTGACAAAGTAAAGATTACCATCGGTATTCCGGAATCCGATGTAAATGCTGTCTGTTCCGTGGATGATTATGAGGTAAAAATTGATGCCCTTGGCGGAAAAATTTTTCACGCAAAAAAATATTTTCTGTCAAAATCCACGGATACCATGGCAAGGTTATATACGCTGGAACTTGAAATTGAAAATCCTTCCGGTGAAATCCTTCCAGACATGTTCGCAAGGGTTGAAATCGTTAAAGCCGAGATAGACAATGCCATAATCATTCCGCTTTTTTCCGTCATTACCATAAATGGAGAGAACATTGTATATGTCGTGAATGACGACATTGTTCAGTCACGAAAAATTGAACTGGGACTGCAGGAAGGCTGGCGGGTTCAGGTAACAAAAGGCCTTGAGCCGAATGAGCATGTTGTTGTTGTCGGCCAGAGAAGTGTAAATGACGGTCAGAAGGTCAATATTATCAAAACGGTTTCAAACCTGGAGGCTCTGTCAGGATGATTGTTTCAGATACTGCCGTAAAGAACAGGGTAAGCGTTATTATCATGGCGCTTATCATTATCATTGCAGGACTTTACTCCTACAGTGTTATTCCGAGGGAAGATGATCCGGATATAACGATTCCCTATGTATTTGTCTCCACCATTTATAAAGGTGTTGCCTCTTCCGATATTGAAACCTCCATCACCATTCCGATTGAAAAAAAACTGAAAGGTCTGAAAGGAGTCAAAAATATTAAATCGGTGAGTGCCGAAGGAAGATCAAGCATCAATATCGAATTTTTTCCAGGTACAGACATTGATGATGCACTTCAGAAAGTCAAAGACAAGGTAGATGAGGCCAAACGGGATCTTCCAACGGATCTCGAGGATGATCCAGCTGTTTTTGAGGTCAATCTCTCAGAACTGCCGATTGTCGTCTACGCTCTTTCCGGAACATGCGGTGAAAATACCCTGAAACGAATTGCGGACAAGCTGAAAGAGGACATTGAGTCCATACCCGGTGTGCTGGAGGTGGAGGTAAACGGCGGTCGCGAAAGAGAGATTATAATCGAAGTCGATCCGGACAAGCTGGCATTCTATCGGATTCCAATTACAGCTTTCAGCACGGTTGTAAAAAATGAAAATGCAAACACTTCAGGAGGCGCAATCACGCTGGGCGAAGGACGGTATCAGGTTCGCGTTCCAGGGGAATTTATAACGCCGGATGAGATTTACGGTCTTGTGGTTGCGACATTCAATGGAAAACCGGTATATCTGAAGGATCTGGCAAAGGTTGTTGATGGCTTTAAAGAAGAGGAAAGCCGGACCCGTTTGAATGGCCGTGAGGCCATCAATATTGCCGTTAAAAAACGAAGCGGTGAAAACATCATTGCCATTGTGGATGCAGTGGATGTCCTGATTGACCAAAAAGCTTCTGCATGGCCGCAGGGTACGAAAATCATCAAGTTGATGAACAAGGCGAGGCGAATCAAGCTGCTGCTTGCGGATCTGGAAAACAACATTCTTTCCGGCCTGCTGCTGGTCGGTGGCGTTCTGTTTTTTGCGCTGGGTATCCGAAATGCCATTCTGGTGGGGCTTGCGATTCCCTTTTCCATGTTTTTTTCGTTTATTATTCTACATGCGATAGGTATTACCCTCAATCTTGTCGTGCTCTTTTCGCTTACCCTGGCCCTTGGCATGCTGGTGGATAATGCGATCGTAATCGTGGAAAACATATACCGTTACATGGAACAGGGTGTTCCGCGTATAGAAGCTGCCATGAAGGCGACTTCGGAGGTCGCATACCCGGTAATCGGATCTACCCTTACAACGCTCGCGGCGTTTTTCCCAATGATATACTGGCCTGGAATTATGGGAGAATTTATGAAATTTCTGCCCATAACCGTGATTATAACTCTTTCTTCAAGCCTTTTTGTGGCCATGGTTATCAACCCGGCGCTTGCTGCTTTCTTTATGAAATTGAAAACCGGCATAAAGAATGCGGACGCAGAAGGAATGAAAGCTGACGAGGTTGCGTCTTCCGGTGAAAAACCCATCACCATCAGCGGTACGATCCTGACGACTTATGCACGCATACTGGAATATGCACTGCATCATCGAGTAAAGGTTATTTTTTTATCATTCTGCTCTCTGATTATGCTGTTCCAGGTGTGGCTCCTGGTGATTGGAATTGAAAAACCGGTTGAATTCTTTCCAAGTCTTGACCCCAAAGGCGCCTATATCAATGTGTATCCTCCGGAAGGTTCAAATCTGGACTACAAAGACAACATATTGAAAAAAATAGAAATAAATATCAAAAGCACCGACCCGGTCAAAGAGGGTGATACCGATGTGACATTGGAAAGTCATTATTTTTCGACATACAGGCTGCAGGAACATAAGAAGGTCACAGGAGAAAAATTTTTGGGGCCGACCGATATCAACAATATTGAGTATATATCATCCACCTCGAAAACAACAACCGGAAGCTCTTTATTTTCCAGATATTCAGATAACCGCCTGGGGCTTCAGTTTTTGGATTTTCAAGACCGCATTTCTCCAACAGTACACGATATCGAGGTTATCCGCGAACGTCTGACAGATATACCTGGTGCGCGGATTACCATTGAAGAGGAAAAGGGAGGCCCCCGCACAGGAGCGCCCATCAATATTGAAATTTCCGGAGAAGATGTCCGCATACTCGGAAATATCGCAAAACAGGTAAGACAGGTCGTTTCAAAAGTACCATGGGTGGAGGATATCCGGGATGACTACATGGACAGCATCCCGTCCGTGCGAATCAATATCGATCGTCAGAAAGCGGCTATTTTCGGACTTTCGACCAATACAATCGGTTTTGCTCTTAAAACCGCATATAATGGATTGAACATTTCAACCTACCGGGAAGAAGGAGAAGATTACGATATCACGGTAAAGCTTCCGGAAAAAGACAGGGAGGTGATGGATGTCCTTCGGAAATTGATGATTCCCGCTCCAAGCGGACAGATCGTCCCCTTGACGACGCTTGCTTCCATTGATTATTCCGGGAGTATCGGTGATATCAACCGGATTAACCATGAACGGGTGGTTACCGTCACCGCCAATGTTGATGAAACAAAAATTCCCGGGGCAGTTGCCAGAAACGAGGCTGCGGAGCTGTTAAAAGCATTCCCTCTGCCTGAAGGGTATGTGATGTCCTTTACAGGGCAGAAGGAGCATCAGAAGGAATCTGAACAATTTCTTTCCAAGGCTTTCATAATCGCCCTTTTCTTAATTTTTTTGATTCTGGTTACCCTTTTTAACTCCGTTTCCCAGCCGTTAATCATTATGACATCCGTTATCCTGTCTCTGGGGGGTGTTTTTTTAGGGCTTGCGCTCATGAAGTTCCCCTTTGGCATCATCATGACCGGAGTTGGGGTGATCTCACTTGCCGGTGTTGTTGTGAACAACGCGATCGTTTTAATTGATTATACCAATAAGCTGAAAGATGGAGGCATGGAACTTCATGAGGCGATCATTTCCGCAGGAGCGACAAGATTTCGACCTGTCATGTTGACCGCCATCACCACCATTCTCGGCCTGATTCCCATGGTAACCGGCATTTCAATCAATTTTCAGGATATGAGCCTGTCCCTTGTCAGCGAAACCTCTCAGTACTGGAAATCGATGTCTATTGTCGTTATTTTCGGTCTGCTGATCGCCACGTTTCTGACGCTTCTGGTTGTTCCAACATTGTATTCATTAGTGGAAACAGCACCAGAAAAATTGAAATCTGTTTATACCCGAATAAACAGGTTATACTGGAGACCGTTTGAATATTTCACATAAAACCGATCCTGGATCATCTTTTTTTGAAATTTATTTTTATGGTCAAATCCGGTGATATCTCAGGAGGCGCATGTTTATAATCTCTTGACAAAACTGAGGCTTATAAATAGGCTTACGGGGGCATGAACAAGCTGCCGGAAAAAGTTGCTACAGGTGAAATCCGGCGATCATATTCTTCTCAATGCAACCGGGAGTAATGGATATGCTGGGAGACAATATTTCCAGAGAGATTATCGATTTTTTTATCAATATGCCGATTTTTGATCGGATTAATGCCGAAGAGATAAAAGTTGTAGCGCGGCACATGAACACCGTTGAACTGGAACCGGGTGAGGTCCTTTTTCGGGAATCCGACAAGGGAAACTATGTTTTTTTCATACGGGAAGGAGAGCTGGATGTGTTAAAAAAATCGGAGATATCCGGTACAGATGTCATTCTTGCCACGCTAAGCAAAGGTCAGTCAATCGGTGAAATGTCGATCATCGATGATTTCTCCAGGTCAGCGACAATCAGAGCCCGAAGCCATGCTGAGCTTTATATTTTGTCAAAAAGCGCTTTTGATTTGATTCTGAACAGGCACCCGAAAATTGGCATTAAGCTTTTAAAAGGCATTTCATGCCTTCTCAGCAGCAACCTGAGAGATACCTCCAAAAAACTTGCCGATTATATACCGCCCCTTACCTGACAATGCGCATTTCAAATCAATC
>CAZOEW010000030.1:0-25566 GCA_964578935.1 uncultured Desulfobacterales bacterium
CGAATTTCAAAGGCCAGGTTGAATCCTTAAATAAAGAGTTCCGGCCCACCAAGGGCCGGATTCTCACTTTCATGCCGGCTCATAACGGTCAAGCGGCCTCGGAGTGACATATCGTGAGGTCATCCGGGCTGTTTACGCTGCTATACCTTCCTTTTCTCAATAATCTCCCCCTGAGAGCTGATGACGACAACCTCCATCGGGACCTTTTTACCGGCAGCTTCCATACCTTTCTGCAGAATCACCGGAAGCCCTGAACAGCAGGGAACCTCCATGATAACACAGGTAACCTTATGAATATCCGCCGTACGGAAAACCTCCGCGAACTTATCGATGTACTCCTTTGGATTGTCGAATTTCGGGCAACCCATCATTACAGCCTTTCCTTTTAGAAAGGTTGAATGAAATGAAGGAAAGGCGATCGGGACACAGTCTGCCGGAACCAGTAAATCAGCTCCCTTGAGAAAGGGTGCCGTTGGAGGAACAAGTTTTATCTGCACCGGCCAGTGTCTGAGTTCCGACTTCAAAGACTCTATGGAAGAAGGGATATTGGCGTCCCGGCATGGGGATGAAAAATCAAAACTTTTGAGCTGTGTTGACGGGCATCCGCACGGCATCTCCTTTTCACTGGTTTTCTTTTGATCTCTCTCCGTCAGGTGCTTTTCAACGGCAGCTTCATCAAAATCCTCGGCCTCACGCTCGATTATGTTTAAAGCGCCTTCCGGGCATTCCCCGATGCAGGCCCCGAGTCCGTCACAAAGAGAATCTGAAACCACCTTCGCTTTCCCTTCTATAATCTCTATGGCGCCTTCGGCGCATGCGATTACACACTGACCGCATCCGTTGCACCGTTCCTCATCGATTTCAATTATCTTTCGATTTATTTTCATCGCTGTTCTCCAATTCATATATTCAATTAAAAGCAGGTCCAACGCCTTTTAACAAGACGATAAAAGAACCTCTTCCGCTTTTTTCTTTCCGCTTTCGGTTAGAAAGGACTTTTCAACGATTTTCTTCAACTTGTCCTTGTCCATGGATTTATCCTGACGCCCCTCTTCCAGATTCACGATAAGATCGGCATCATAAACCGCCTTGAAATTTGTTGTTTCAACTTTTCTTGGATGGTGATGATGGCCTACGATATCAAATACCTCATCGGTCAATTCATCTTTAGCCCCTAGTTTTTTCATGATATCTTTTGCGATTGGCGGCCCCTCTATCTCCTGGTATTTGGCGGCCGTACTGCCGTGTTTTCTTTCCGCTTCATGAATTCCGATATCATGGAGATAGGCGGAAGCCAATATGACGGCAAGATTTCCGCCTTCTGCTTTTCCAATCTGCTCTGCATAACGCGCTACCTTCATGGCATGTCCAATTCGCCTGAAATCTGACTTGAAGTATTTCTTCATTTCAATTGCGACCCTGTCCTTCAGCAGATTTTCCTTTTGCGCGAGAAGTTCAGGAGGAAGCGTTCCAAGGCACTGCTCTGCGAATTCACAGTAAGAAGCACATCCGAAATCCATGCTGGGATTTATAAATCGATGCCCGCATTGATTGCATTTTCGAGCCGTGTCATCCTTGAAAAATTCAACCGCTGTTCCGCATTTTGGGCACGTTGCTTCAAATATGGAACCTGGTTTCCAGTATCTGCTGTCCTGTCCCGGGCACTTCATAATTCTTCCTCCAATAAATATTTCGCTGTCATGACCGCTGCTCCGATGAATCCAAAAACAACTTGAATCCCTGCGGCGGTTCTGCTCCCTTATCCTGCCGGGGCGCAAAACCGCCGCTGGTTATGGATTCCAATTATCCGAGAATTGCCTGAAGATCCTCTTCTGCAGTCTTGATCGGCATAATGTTAAAATTTTCCACCAGCACATTAAGTATGTTCGGTGTAATGAAAGCCGGCAGACTGGGGCCAAGCCGAATATTCTTTATCCCAAGATGAAGCAGAGAAAGAAGTATAACAACTGCTTTCTGCTCATACCATGAAAGAATCATGGAAAGCGGAAGGTCATTGACGCCGCAATCAAAAGCATTGGCCAGTGCAAGCGCTATCTGTACCGCCGAATAGGCGTCATTGCATTGACCGATATCAAGAAGTCTCGGAATACCGCCGATATTTCCCAGATCTTTGTCAAAAAAACGGAATTTCCCGCATGCAAGGGTCAACACGACACAGTCTTTCGGAACTTTTTCTACAAACTCGGTGTAGTAATTTCTTCCGGGTTTTGCGCCATCGCATCCACCCACCAGGAAAAAATGACGAAGCGCTTTTCCCTTTACCGCTTCGATAATCTTATCGGCAACGCCCAGCACCGCATTTCTGGCAAACCCGGTCATCACGGTTTTTCCTTCAACATCCGAAGGAAACCCCGGAAGCTCAAGCGCCTTTTCAATTGCAGGTGAAAAATTTTTATCCGCAAGATGTCTAACGCCGCTCCAGCCCACAAGACCTGTTGTAAAAATATTGTCTTTATAAGAATCTTTTGGTTTCTGGATGCAATTTGTGGTCATCACAATCGCGCCGGGGAAATCATCGAATTCCCTGGCCTGATTCTGCCATGCCGTACCGTAATGCCCATAGAAGTGCTTGTATTTTTTCAGTTCAGGATAACCGTGGCATGGAAGCATCTCACCGTGCGTATAGATGTTGATTCCCTTTCCTTCGGTCTGTTTCAGGATATCTTCCAGATCTTTCAGATCATGGCCTGAAACCAGAATCGCCTTACCGGCTTTTGCTCCCAGAGGAACCGGTGTGGGAACCGGATGGCCATATCTTCCCGTATTTCCGGCATCAAGGAGTTCCATGGCTTTGATATTCACTTCACCGCATTTCAGCACGAGCCCTACAAGATCATTCGCGCTGAGGTCTTTACTGAGTGTGGCTGCCAGCCCTTCATGAATGAACGCAAAAACAGAAGCATCGCTTTTCCCAAGAATCGCGGCGTGATCCGCATAGGCGGAAAGGCCTTTGATTCCGTAAGTAAGAAGTTCCTTCAGGGATCGGATATCTTCATTTTCATCTTTATCCGCCTTGATTCCAACGGTTTCTCCAATCGCTATCAGCTCATCCCTGCTCTTTTGATCACACTTGCAATCTTCGGCAACCTCGGCATTTCCACCGGCTGCCTTTACTTTTTCTTTCAATGCCTTCTTTTTGGACGCGCATTCATGGATCAGGCCGACAAACCGATCAGCGTCAAAATTAACATTGGTCAATGTGGAAAAAACGCCTTCACAGGTGAATCTGTTAATCCCCGCATCTTCCACCCCCACTTTTCTCCCTTCAACCGCCAATGCGGAAAGGCCTTTCAGCGCGTATAAAAGCATATCCTGAAGCGCCGCAACCTCGGGCTGTTTGCCGCAAACACCTATTTTGGTGCATCCCTCGCCTTTTGAAGTCTGTTCACACTGGTAACAAAACATGATTTCCTCCTCATTGTTATGATATTAAATTTGTTTTTGCTCGAACCGTTTATTCCCGCTTTTAGTCTTGTTTTTACACGAAAGTTCTTTATGGTTCCTTGACATAGGTCAACAAAATGAATTTTTTCTGTTTTTATTAAAAAAATCACAGGCAGTCAGAGATCACGTGCTTTTTCGATTGAACCGCCGGCATTACGGTTTCCAGGACCATATTTTCAATTCTTCTGGAAATGCGTGAGGTTTAAAAACCGACTCATCCAGAAACATGCGGACGCACTCCTGGATTGCCTCTGACATGGTCGGATGGGGATAGAGTGTATTGAGCATCTCATGAAGGCTTGCCGACTGATGCATGAAAAGTGCGACAGCCATAACCGTGCTGGACACCTGAGGACCGGCGGCACGCATTCCCAGCAATTTCGGTTTTTCTTCATCTGTAGCAATAATTTTTACAAATCCGTTCACGGCGCGCATTGCGATTGCGCGGGGAAGTAGCGCATTGGAATAATACGCGGCCCGGTATGGGATCTTTTTTTGTCGGCAGGCTTTTTCATTCATCCCGACAGCCGCGACCGCGGGCTGAAAAAACATGATGGTTGACACGTCCTTATAGCTTAGCGGCTTGGTTTTTTGGCCGAACATACTCATCACGGCATGCCTTGCTTCCATTTCTGCGATGTTTACAAGAGCGGGGAGATGCGTAACATCACCTGCCGCATAGATGTTTTTGCGTGCCCTGCAATTTTCATCCGTATCGATTCTGCCGGTTGCATCCGGAATGATTCCGACATGTTCAAGTTTCAGGCAAGAAAGGTCCGGTTCCCTTCCGATGGAAATAAGGACCGCATCCGCTTCAAGCACCTGAGAATGTCCATCCTGAAAATCTAGAACAACATCCAAATGTTCCGGATGCTGAACAATCTCCCTGAGGGATGCGGAATGGAAAAGCTCAACACCGTTCTTCACGAGGCAGGAGGATACAAACATGCTGATATCCTCATCCTCATACGGAATCACGGTCTCTTCATGATCCACAAGATAAACCTTTGTACGATTGAAGTTTGAAAAGATCGTCGCGTATTCACAGCCGACAATTCCCGCTCCGATGATGATCAGTCTTCCGGGGAATTCTTTTAAGTTCAGTATCGAATCGGAACTGAGTATCCGTTGATGATCAAACGCTATGTCCGGAAAGCTTTTGGGTCTGGAGCCGGTCGCGACAAGAAAATGATCCGCCCGGACAAAAGAATCCTCGCAGCCTTCGCATAGAATTTTTACTTGTTCACTGGAGACAAACTCACTGCATCCTCTCTTCAGGGTAAGTGATCCCGGGCCGTTCCACCGCCTTGGAGAAAATGTCTCAATCTGCGAAAGCATTTGGTACTGCTTCTCCTTCACGGCCCGTATCACCGTATCCCGGACTTCTCCGTAATCAGGCCGCAGCCCGGTTGCTCTGTAGCCCCGGTCTGTTTTCGCAGCGACAAAATAATCTTTTGAAAGTTCCCACATGGTTTTTGACGCAAGGGCTCCCCACCTGACACCGGCGCCTCCGATCTCACCCTTTTCGATGATGCAAACATTTTTGCCCAGATCAAAGGCCCTCATGGCAGCTGAAAAACCACTTATGCCACAACCGATCACACAGAGATCATATTTCAAGGTCTTACCATTCTTAATTGAAGATGGTGAAAACGTAATAAAAAGCTGGAAGCACAAGGTATTTTATACTGGATTACGATATTTTTATACATGAATCAGAAGATCAGGTCAAAAGATATTCGAAGGTATCCGGTATCGGACAAATCGAACCCGGAAACCGGAAATCATTCTTGATTCTAAATGCCTCATCGTGGTACTTGAACAATCGGCAGAGAGCGGGTTAGGCAAAAACATTTTGCTTCTGATGCATATACGATAAAAAGTATTCAAAGAAATCGTTATCAAAAGATCAACTCAAAAAGCAAAAACCCGAACCCGGGGTGCAGGCTTTTTCACTAAAGGAACAAGAGGTCAAAAAATGAGTATTGTCGATGCAATCGGAAACACTCCGCTGGTGGAAATCAGCCGTATGTGGAATACGGAAAAAACCGGCGTTCGCATCATGGCAAAAATCGAGGGCGCCAACCCCGGCGGTTCCGTAAAAGACAGGCCCGCCTACTTTATGATCAAAAAAGCGATGAAAAATGGTGACCTGAATAAAAACAAAATCATTCTGGAGCCGACTTCAGGCAATACCGGCATCGGTATGGCAATGATTGCAGCGGCAATGGGGTATCGCATTAAACTGACCATGCCTGCCTGTGTAAGCATTGAAAGAAGGTCAACCCTGATTGCGATGGGGGCTGAACTGGAACTGACCCCGGGCTGCGACAAGACAGACGGCGCCATTGCCAGAGCGCACGATATCATGTCGAAATATGGTGATCAATACTATATGCCCAACCAGTTTGATAATGACGCAAACTGGCAGGCTCATTACGAGACAACCGCGCCTGAAATCATACGAGACACAAAGGGCCAAACCGATGTGTTTGTGGCAGGCATGGGGACAACCGGCACGTTGATGGGATGTTCAAGGTATTTCAGGGAAAATAAGTTAAAAACAAAGGTCGTTGGGATCGAACCGGGTTTAAACCATCGAATTCAGGGGCTTAAAAACATGAAGGAAGCAATTGTCCCGAAAATCTACGACCCTGGCCTGCTGGACAACATATTGATATGTGATGACGATACCGCCTTTAATACCGTTCGCGACCTTGCGCTGGTGGAAGGGATATTCTGTGGGATCAGCAGTGGAGCGGCCATGTGGGGTGCCATGGAAGTGGCCAAAGAGATGCCAAAAGGGTCGACCGTTGTTGTTCTTTTACCGGACAGGGGAGACAGATATCTGTCTACAGAAGTATTTCGATCTGTTTGCGCGGATTGCCCGCCATAGGGACGGATAGGAGGTTTCTTGCCGGAAGGAAATATCAGATTCGATTCCTTTCGTACAATCAGGATGTTTTTATAGTGTATTCTGATGATATCGAAGCGCAAAAAGATTAAAGCTCTTCGGGAACCGGATGGAGAGCTGCCATACCATTCCGGAAAACAGATGCGATCAGAAGAGCAAGCTTGTGAATATGTTTTCTTGTCTCTTCTCTGGTACGTCCGGGATAGTTCCTGAACACCATGATAATACCGGTAAGGGAAGCAAAAAAAGCCTGGGAGTGCAATTGTACCATATCCTTGTCTGCACCAGCCCGCGTCAAAACCTGATCCAGTAAATCCAAAAAGTAACGGGAAACCGTATTAAAACGGATCAGTATTTGAGGTTCCATGTCGTTTTTCGTCATGAAATAACTCATCATCTGGTAGGTCGGCTCATTATCGATCAGGTAATCACTGACTTCAACCGCAAACTCCTCAATGGATGCGCTCTGCTCTTCCATCCGTTTTTCGAAACGCTGCTCGACGATAATAATATCCCGTATCAGGGCTTCCGCAAAAAGATCGTCCCTGCTTGGAAAATAACGATAAATCGATGCGGCTGAAACCCCGGCTTCCTCTGCGATATCACGCATCCCGATATCCTGAAAAGGCATGCGTTCGAAAAGGATCATGGCGGCGTTAATGATAAGCGTTTTTCGGATTTCCCGCTCATCTTCCCGCATCCGCATAAACGTGGATTTATCTGGCATTATTGGAATCCCTCCGGATTTGTTAGGATTTCTTCTTCAAAGAGTCAAGCGTCAAGCCATCATGCAGTATCAGCAGAGCGAGCGTATGCATATGTTTTCTTTTTTCCTCTTTTGTTCGGCCGGGGAAATTACGAAATGTCATTACCACACCGGTTATGGAAGCAAAAAAGGCCTGCGTAAAGGAACGTGCATTGTCAGCGCCACCGGCCTTTTTTACGATTTCGTCAAACATATTCAAAAAATAGATCTGAACTGCATTGAATTTATTCATTACCCGGGTGTTGATACCCCCGCGAATCATGAAATGGCACATCATCTGAAACGTTGCCTCATTGTCGATCATGTAATCCACGACCGCGACCGCCAGATCTTCAATCGAAGCCCTGCCCCTGGCCAAAGCTTCCTCCAGGAGTTTTTCAATATTATTCATATCCTGAATCAGCGCCTCAACAAACAAATCATCACGGCTGGGAAAATACCGGTAAATCGTTGCCGCTGAAACTCCGGCTTTTTTCGCGATATCCCTCATCCCGATTTCATGAAACAGCTTGGACTCAAAAAGCGACATGGCGGCTTCCATTATCAGTGCTTTCCGGATTTCCCGCTCATCTTCCCGTAATTTCATGAATGCTGATGAAGTATCTGGCATCCTTGTTTAACCTCCTAATTTATATATATATTATAGCGCTGGATTATGCCTGAACGTATGTAATGAGCTTTTTTAATGGGCAAAGTTAACATAGTTCACTTAGATAAACAAGCTAAAAACGAAGGTTTATCCATTCGTACACTGTTCAATTTCACCCGATCAATTTTCGCTGATCCGTATTTTTTGGCCCGGGTAGATGCCGCTTTTTCTGGAAAGAGATGGATTCAGGCGGTATAACTCTTCCGTGCTGACATTATAATCCCGCCCAATGCCATATAATGTTTCACCGGAACGAACCTGATGATATTTCCCAACTGTTTTCGAACCGGTTTTTTGCTTGTTATCAACAGGAGCTTTTTTCGCATCCGCTTTTAAAGGCGTTTTTCTCTCTTTTGCACTCTTATCCATTGCAGCTTCAAATTTCGAAGAAAACTGATTCAACTGTGATGCAAGATTGGCCTCGATACGATCCATATGGTTCTGCAGCAAGTCAAGTTTTTTCAATTGGTTCTCCAATTCTGCGAGCTTCTGCTCGAACTTCTCCATATCGGTGAGCCGGTCTTCCATTTTTTTAATTCTGATCTCCGTTCCTTCTTGTCCGCCGATATTCATCGTATCGCCGGTTTTATTGAGCATGATGCCGGCAAGGACAACGATAACAATGATCCCCGCCCCGATGATAAACAAAGGCGTTCCCATCATTTTCAGAAGATCGAAACCGGTTTTTCTGGTTTGAAAAGCTGAATGCTCTATACCGTCAAAATAATCATCAACAGGCATTTTCTCAGTCTGATTGTCTTTGAACGAATCGTTGGAATTCATTATCCCCTCTCATTGTGATGGTTCGGTTGTCTAAATATCATTGCGATTTGAGCGAACAGCTCCTAAAAACACAAATGCGGTAACATATTGATGACAATCCCGCTGATGCAAAAAAATCCTCATGAGCGGTTCGATCGCTCCGGGGATCATCATCATTCATCCTGTTTCTTCCGCAGTAAAAACAGATGAACATATCTCGGGTCAAGATTTTTTACCGCAACCCTGCCATACTCATTTTCAACTTCATGAAAAAGTTCTTCAAATATCGATCCATATCGGTTGGTTACTTCCGAACAGGTCAAACCGGTTTCTTCTGAAATCCATTCAACGAATTTGGTTTTTTCCGCAGTTGCAATCTCGAAAGGCCCCCGCGCTTTCCCTGAGACTTCGGCCTCTTCCGGCAACGGGGCCTGATCGAAAATCATTCCAAAAAACCGTTTGAATTGATCCATGGGAATTGGAATCGGTTTTTGGGGCAACCCCAGCCGTTTTCGGGCCCAAAGCGTCAACAGAAAATTTTTATATGTAAGAAAATGATCGGGAAGCGGTTCCGGTGTGAAAGACAATTTTGAAAAAAGCTCATCAAAACGGATAATTTCAGAACATATATTCTTCGTGATTTCAATATCAGCAAGCGAGCTGAAATCCCTGTAAAGTTTTCCGGTTATAAAGTTATCAAAAAAAAGAGGTTTTTTCAGAAGAAGCCCGCCAAGCACTCCGAATCGTTTCTCACCCCAGAAGCCAAGCGTCTGGCCGTTTTCCTGGAACCAGCTTTTTCTCCGAAATTTTTCAGCGCCCCATTTCAATTCAAGTGCCAGGCCATAGCCCTTTCTAAAAATATCGGAAAGGGGATACGTTAAAAGAAGTAATGAAATCGCTTCAGAGGATGGTTTGCCCTGAATCCCCGAAAGATGCTGAAGGCCGATGTTGATGTATCCACAGGCTTTTTTTACCGTTTCACCGAGTTCTTCCCGCTCCCGGATAACTTTCTGATCCGCAACGATGATCCGGTTACACAGGCTTGCAAATTCAGATTCGATTTCCAGAAGATTATGGTATGAGTCAATGGCCTGAAGCGCCTTTGAAAAGAGGTTCTGCTCTTCAAGCATGGAAAATGGATAGAGTGAAACAGGCGCATTGATTTCTTTTAACGTTTCGGGCGAAATCATTTTTTTCTGTATACCCTTTCCCATATTCGAAGGCAGCGGCTGATAAATCCCAACTGCCTCGTCAAAAGGCAAAAAACCTTTTTCCGCCATCCGGACATTCCGAAGGCGATAGATCTCCTCTTCCGTTTCGGAAGGGATAATGCTTGCAAACTCATGAAGTATACCCTGAAATAAATCATGATCCCATGACGCCAGGCGTTTCAACAGCTCCGTCATGACCTCTTCTGCTTCCTTGCTTGAAAAATGATCCGGCAAAACTGCAGAAGGCCGATCCAGAATGCGAATATAATAAGTACCATCGAACGTGAAAAATTCATCTCCAAAATCAGAAGGGTCTTCATCGTGTTCCTTGATTCTGACTTCAATGGATTTAAAAAGGCAGAATTCAAAAAACTCCGTTTTTTCGTCCCGAAGCCATGTCACAAGGCGGTCAGGGTCTGCCTTGAGAAGAAGGTCGAACCATTTCAGAGCGGATCTCAAATCGATTCTGTCCTTTTCCCATGTATCAATATCAAAAATATATTCCCACTGTTTGGCAGATGCCATGGAAAGAAGCTGCACGGAGTCATCAAGCCCGATTTCATTGATTAAAAAGAAAAAATCTTCGTCCGCGAATGAATGAACAAGCGGCAGGGAATCCGGCGAGTTGATGATTTCATCCAAAGCCTGTTCCGCAGGCATTGCAAGCAGCTTCCGTCGCCTATCCAGAAGGTTCTTCATTCTCTGTCTGTGATGTGTTTCGATATCATTTGTCATCTTCTTAAAAAAATTCCTTTTTTTATGATCGTTCTTCTTGATGTAAGGGTTCAAATTTCAAAAGAAGCAGCATTCCTGGAATTGCAATCACTGCACACAAGATGAAAAACAATTCCCAACCCATATGTTTCGCGAAAAAACCGGTAGGCGCGGAAGCAATAACCCTTGGTATACCCATAAGGCTGCTGAGAAGCGCGTACTGCGTGGCCGTAAATTTTTTATTTGTAATACTTGCCATAAATGCGACATAAGCTGAAGTCCCCATTCCGCTGCTGAGATTTTCAAAGGCAATCACTGCGGACAGTGCCGGAACACTCGGGCCGATTTGAGCCAGAAGCGCGAAGCAGGCTGTTGACATTGCCTGCAGAAACCCGAATACCCAGAGGCCGCGATGAATCCCGAGCTTGAGCAGGAAAACCCCGCCGACAAGACTCCCGGCTATGGTCGCCCAGAATCCGAAAATCTTCACCACGGTGCCGATCTCTGTTTTTGAAAATCCAACATCAAGATAGAACGGCATTGTCATGGCGCTGGCCATGGTATCACCGATCTTGTAAAACAGAATAAATGCAAGAATCCACAATGCCCCCTTTCGGCTGAAATATTCCACGAGCGGATAGACAGCCGCCTCTTTCATCGAGCGGGGAATACCGGATGGCGTTTCAGGCTCCGGCGTAAGAATGGTTGTGATCATACCCGGGAACAGGCACATCGCCATGATCAGGTACACCACTTTAAAGGGAATATAATCCGCCAGTATCAGACCTCCGCCTGAAGCGAGGAGCATCCCGATACGGTATCCATTCACATAAAGGGAGGAGCCAAGCCCCAGTTCATCATCTGAAAGATCCTCCCTCCGATAGGCATCGATGACAATATCCTGCGATGCGCTGAAAAACGTAACAAGAAACGCAGCAACGGCAACCATCCACGGCTGTCTTCCCGGGCTCGTGAACCCGAGGGCACATATAGAGGCAATCAAAAAAATCTGGAAAACCAGAAGCCACCCTCTTCTTCTACCGAAAAAGGGAAGTGTGAAGCGGTCAAGAAATGGAGCCCATAAAAATTTTAATGTATACGGAATGCCGACCAGAGCCATTAAACCGATTACCGTTAAATCGACCCCTTCTTCCTTCATCCATGCCTGAAGAACACTGATTGTCAGAAGAAGAGGCAGTCCGCTGGCAAATCCCATAACAAGCGCCACAAGCATCCGGCGGCTTAAAATTACCCGTAGAACTGTCTGGCTGTTTCCATTCTTCAAATAGACCTCTTCGGGTTGTTCCCGATTTATGTTTCCTGGAGTTGATCAGGAGTTACCACCGCACCGAATTTCTCCCTAAGTGCCATAAGTCCGTCCCGCTGTTTTTTCAATATCTCGAACAATTTTCCAGGAACTTTTTCCTCTTTTCCGTATGCTGCGGTCTGCAAATCGATTCTCGCAACGATATTGTCTATGTAAAGCGAAAACTGTCTGGTATAAAGTTCCTGGGGGTATTCTTTGTCAATCAGGGATCGGAACAGCATTTTCAGGTCTTCATATCTGGGAAGGCTGCCGATAGGGGTTCTTACAACATCCACTTCATTGTGTGCATGGCGCTCAAGCCATGAAAGCCATACTTTTACGTCTTTTTTTTCACCCAGAAGCTTTTTGGATGTTCCGCCTCTTGCTTCATCCGTCAAAAAATAATTAAGGCCTGCCATGACGGGCTTTTTATCTGCCGCAATTTTATCATTTCCAAAAAATTTAAACTGTGTGTCCATATAGTCCGCAAGATCTCCCGGAATAAAGGGCGCGTTTGCCCACGGAGCTCGTTTGACACCGGTTGCCCCGACTTCCGTGGCCGTTGCAGCGGAGACAATTGAAGCGCCGATAACCACTCCCTGATCGGAATTTTCAGCAGCCCATACCGGAGGCATTGTATCGCTGTCCCTTCCACTATAGGTAATCACTCTCGTCTCGGCGCCTTCCGCATCTTCGGAAACGCTTGAATAATTGTCAAGCGCCCTGGCGGACAGTGTACAGCGGGAATTGGGATGCGACATGGGTATTTCTTTCCCGTTTTTATCCTTCATCCCTTTTTTCCATTCTCCCTGAAAGTTTTTCCCTTTCAAAGGAGGTTCTTCACCATTGCCTACCCAGTGAGGAACGCCATTTTCATCAATCAACACATTCGACCAGATCACTTCGGTTCCGGGATTCCGAAGCAGTTCCATGAGCATGGGATCACCCTCCTGATTCACATCCTCGACAATGCCGAATATCCCGCATTCCGGATTGATGGATCGGATACTGCCGTTTTCATCAATCCACACCTGCGCAAGGTCATCCCCGATAAAATGATTGCCGGCCATGGCTGTCGTGGTTTTACCACATCCGCTGGGAGCGGCGCCGGTAAACCATGTAATGCGCCCTCCAGGGCCGTCCAGGCCGGTTATAAACATATGCTCGGCAAGCTCTTTTCCATTACCCTCGTATACCGACTTATCCACGGCAAAACGGTGATTTCCTTTTTTCAAAAGAAGCGTATTCCCCGCATAGGTGCAGTTCATGCTGTAGGTGGTCCAGAAACTCCTGTCCATAAACACCCGCGCGTTGGGCAAATCTTCAGGGCGGTTAAGCCCTTCACTGTGTATGTTTGCAAAAAAATGTCCCAGACGATCCACTTCTTTGTCAAAATCAGAAAAAATATTTCGATAGAGAAGTTCCGCACTGTGGGATACATAAGCGGAACTTGTGATTTCAATAGCTGGATTTGAAACCGGAGCACCAAGAGGGCCTCGCATATAAAAACCCACCATCATGATTTTACCCCGCATGATTCCGATCATGATATTCCTGATTTCCTGCATGGCTTCCGCTCTGAGCTTTTTATTCGCAAGGGAGCTGATTTTTTCACCTTCATTCGCGATATAAAACGTACGATCCACAATTCTTCCCTGTTCATCCTTGAGATCGAAATGGATGGTATGATCCTTCATGGGAAGTTCAGCTTCTTCACCTTTCTGCAAGGCCAGATCTTTTATATATTTTTTATCCGCCTTGGATCCGGTGTTAATGAAAACCGCATCCGGTTCGCACATGACAATTGAGTTGGCGATTTTGAGGATGACTTCAGAATTTTTTATCCTCCGGATCTTGTCAAGATTTTCCGGATCCATTTTCCCGGCAAACAACTCCATTGCCTTTTCAGTGGTTTTAATGCCGCCGATTTCCAATACGATATCGATTCCCTTTTTTCTCTCCAGCATAATTTCTCTCCTCTTTGGGCAGTCAAAAGCTGATTTTATTAAAGCATACCCATGTTAACCGCCTGTTATAAGGCTTAACATAAGGCAATCATCATAACGATCTATCAGGAATACCTGCCGATAATTATCTCTTCGATATCCCTTTTCGGAACATGATGGACGCCGTTCTGATCCCGCCAGTATTGAATGTTTCCATCTTTCCCCACCGGATCGATACAGACTTCTTCAGCGGGTTTTCCAAGGGCAATGACCAGAAGAAGCTCCATGGCAGGATCAACATCAAGGAGCTCCACCAGCTTTTTCTTTTTCAAGGAGGCGATCATACAGCCGGCAAGCCCTTTCTCCCTTGCTCCGAGCAAAATGCTTTGTCCTGCGATCCCGAGATCCCAATCAAAATTCCGGCCTATGGTTGTGTCTCCCAGGATGATAATATACCCTGCGGGCCGCTCGCCCTCCTCCGGACCGGACCAGTCTTTCAGATATGCAGCCCAGCCCAGACAGGGAAATATTTCTGCATTTTTTTCCAGATTACACGAAGTAATGAATTTTAAAGGCTGAAGGTTGGCTGCAGAAGCGGATAGTCTCGCAAGGTCAACGAGTTGTGTCAGCGCCTCTGAAGGTATCCGGTGGTCCTGATGAAAACGTCTGCAGGTTCTGTTTTGTTTTATGAGTTCTGCGAGCATCTTTTTCACCGTTTACAATCAAATTTTTCCATTACAGGCATGTGTTGCCGAATCCAGGTCATGACCTTGTCAAACTCGGATGCCACCTCTTTCAAGGCCATCCCTCTATGGCTGATGAGGCTTTTTTCTTCCATGGTCAACTGGGCGAAGGTTTTATCAAGATCCGGAAAATAAAAAACCGGATCATATCCAAAACCGTTTTTACCCTCCGGTTTTTCGGCTATTTTCCCCTCACATCTCCCCTCGTAGGTCAGCGCTGAACCTGTTGGAACAGCAATGGAGATAACACATTCAAATGCCGCATTTCGATTGGTTGCGCCTTCAAGCTCTTTGAGAAGCTTTCTATACCGGTCTTCGTCAGAAGCATTCTCTCCCGCGTAGCGGGCTGAATGCACCCCGGGCATGCCGCCAAGAAATTCAACCACAAGGCCCGAGTCATCCGCTAGTGCCGGCAAACCCAGTACCCGTGATGCAAAGCTTGCTTTTTTGTAAGCATTTTCTTCAAAAGTGTCACCGTTTTCTTCGATTTCCGGAATCGGACCAAAATCATCAAAATTTTTGATATCAACCGGGAAATTTTTTAAAAGGTCTCTGATTTCCGCTGTTTTCCCTGGATTTCTTGTCGCGACAACCAGTGAGATTCGATCTTGCATAAAGGCCTCTTCCAAGGTGCGTAATCGGGCAGGAACTATTTGACTCAATTAAATATTTTTACAAATTAACCGAAACGTTATTTGTATAGTATCACTGCCTTCTTGTAAAGATTTTTTTGATGATTCAGCAGGAATAAATGAGCCCTGCAAAGCCGCTGCTTTCGATTCCTTTATATTTTCAAATGCAACAGCATCCTTTCCTTTCGCCCAAAAGCATCAGGTTATCATTATAGAATCGGGTAGAACAGGAGAGTAAGAACAAACAGCAAAGAATAGAATGCGATTTCAAGCGTTTCCACCAACGGCTGCATCTTTTTTACAGCACCATATAAATGAACCGCGGTCATAAGCGCAGATATCCCAAGTGCCAGGTCGAAAACAAACGGCCGAATGCTTTCATCATATATGGCTCTTAAAATTGCATACTCAAACACCAGTATCATTGCCCCCAGACACCGACCAAAATAAATCGTTAAATGCGTATCGTCGGGAATATTCCATTTAATGGACCTGGCCCATTTCAGGGGGAAAAAAAGAATGGGAACACAAAAGAGAAAAAATGTCAGCACCATTGCCGCCCATAAATAGGATGTTGAATAGCTGCCCAGGACTCCAATCATGTTATTCTCCCTGAACCCAAGATGATGGAGGGATATCTGCTTTTGTGATCCTTAACCATTGCGCCTCTAAACCGTATGGATCGATTTCAATTCGTTAGTTGAGGTGGCTTAACAGACCGATATCCCATCACACTTGAGGGTTTCTATCTGCCCAGGGCATCTCTGCCTCCAGTTGTGAGGCGATACGAAACAGCAGGTCCTCCCTGCCGAAAGCGGCTACCAGCTGAATTCCGATGGGAAGCCCATCCTCTGTTTGACAGAGTGGCAGCGAAATTGCCGGTTGTCCGGTCATATTAAACGGTATTAAAAAGGGCACCAGCAAACTGGATCTCATAAACCCCTTTAACGGTTCATTCCTGTCCGGGACCAGTTCGCCGAGGAGCGGGGGTGGTTCCGGTATGGTTGGTGTAATCAGAAGATCAAACCCCTTTTCCCACCACCCTGCCATTTGCCGGTTGAACCGGTGAAGCATGTCCACTGCATCGATATACTGATTCGCGGTCAGCGAACGGCCCAGTTCCGTCACGGCCCAATTGTCGCAATCCATGTCTTCCGAACCGATCTCTCTTCCGATCAACCGACTAAACTGATCGATTACATGCGCCTGGTAAGCCGCGACAATATGGATCAAATGCTTCTCCAGCTCTTCTTTGGCTTCCGGAGATTCCATTATTTTCGGCCGCCTGAACTCAACAAAATGTCCAAGTCCATCCAGCACTTTCGCAACCGATTCCACAGCGGCAACACAGGGTGCTTTGATATCCGTGCCCGGGTTTTCCTTCAGGACTCCAATTTTCAACTTCCCGGGATCGACACCCACCTCATCACGGTAAGGTCTCGACGGCGGCGCTGCCGTGTAGGGATCTCCGGGCATAAACCCGCTCACACAATCCAGCAGAGTTGCAGCATCTCGTATGGTTCTGGTTTCAGCGAACTCGAATACCATACCGGCCCAGCTTTCGCCAATGTAGGGTCCAAGTGAAATACGGCCTCGTGTGGGTTTGAGCCCGACAACACCGCACTGGCTGGCAGGATTTCGAATGGAGCCTCCCCCATCGCTGGCATGAGCCATGGGAACCATTTGCGCTGCCACAGCGGCTGCTGAACCGCCACTGGAGCCGCCGGTAGAATGATTCAGGTTCCATGGATTTCGAGAAGGGCCATATGTTTCCGGTTCTGTTGTGGTCCATGCCCCCAATTCCGGCACATTGGTGCGTCCGATGACAATTAATCCGGCTGCGATAAACTTTTCTACAATATACGCTGTAAAAGGAGAACGAAAATCCGCATCTTTCAGAAATCGCGTCCCCCAGTAAATGGGATCACCCTTCAAATTTCCGCAGCCAAGATCCTTCAGCAAAAAAGGAACCCCTTTGAAAGGACCTTCCGGAAGCGGACCTTTTGCCTGTTTTCGGGCTCTTTCAAAATGGGTATGGATCACGGCGTTGATTTTCGGGTTTAACTTCTCGATTCGATCAATGGCCACGTCCACCAATTCCAGCGGAGACACCTCCCCTTTCCGAACAAGCGCTGCCTGCGCAGTTGCATCCAGCTTATAAACTTCCTGCATTTTTTCCTCCTTCGAAATGGTTTTTGCTCAGCGAGATATTCAAATTCCGCCGTTGATACGGCAGCCGGGTCATCAAACATCATCCCTTTATTTCTCAAATTGATAGCACGAAAACCGATATCATGAAATAAAAAATACCAAATACAATCCAAGAAGATACAATAAAAAACCTGGTGCCGGGCCAGGCATAAAATCATGGCCAATTCCGGATAGGACCATCATGACTCGGCTTGAGCCTGTCCGCAACGCACCGGATTTGCCTAATTTAACGCGGCCGGCAGAAAAAACTTTACACGGATTGCCGGGCTGGTATATTAATTTTTTTTGTTAATATCAGACGGTTTTGGAATCGTTTCTGAGTTTGTTAACGCTGCTGATCGGCGTATCGCCTTTCAATAACGATTAAAGGTAAGGATTTTTTTATGCATAAGCTACTGACTGACCAGCCGGGGCTTGAAATGCTCCTTTTGGGAAACGAGGCGATTGCGCGCGGCGCCATTGAAGCAGGGGTCTCCTTTGCATCAACCTATCCGGGTACTCCGTCCTCTGAAATCTCATTGAATTTTTTCCAGATATCCAGAGAATGCTCTCTCTATTTTGAATACAGCACCAATGAAAAGGTTGCCCTTGAAGTGGCTGCGGCTGCGGCAAATGCGGGTGTTCGCAGCATGTGCATCATGAAACATGTCGGAATGAACGTCGCGGCCGATACATTGATGACACTGGCCTATGTTGGCGTAAAGGCAGGGCTTGTCATTCTGACAGCAGATGACCCGTTCATGTTCTCCAGCCAGAACGAACAGGATAACCGTTATTACGGAAAACTTTCCGGGCTTCCGATCATTGAGCCTTCTTCTGTTTCGGAAGCAAAGGAAATGACGGCCGCTGCTTTTGCTTTATCGGAATACCTGAAAGAACCTGTAATCCTAAGAACCACCACCCGGATCAATCATTCTACCGCTGTAGTGAAACTGGGTGATATCGGACAACGCAAGCCGGCAGGAAACTTTGAAAAAGATCCATTCAACCTGGTGACGGTTCCCGCTGTTTCCCGGAAACTGCACGCCAAACTGCTTGAAAACATCAGCAAGGCAGAAGAACTGTCGAACAGTTCGGAGTATAACCTCATCAAGGGCAGCGGAGAATGGGGAATTATCTGTAATGGGGTCAGCTACAACTACGTGGTGGATGCCATATCGGATCTGGCAATCCAGGAAAAGGTAACCATTTTAAGGATCGGCTTTTCCCACCCAATGCCGGGAATCATCATAAAGAACTTTATGAAGGGGTGCAGCAAGGTGCTTGTCGCCGAGGAAGGCGAACCCTATATGGAAGAAGCGGTAAAGGCGTTCGCCCAGGAAGCGGGACTTACCCTGAAGATCGCAGGAAAGGGAAAAAATCTTTTTTCCAGACTCTACGAATTTGACCCTGCAATGGTAAAGAAAACCATTGCCGATTTTTTCGGTATCTCTTATACGCAAAAACATTCCGTGGAAACCGCCGATATTCCGGAAATTCCCCAAAGGCCTCCCAATCTTTGCGCCGGCTGTTCCCACAGAGCGGTATTTTATGCCATCAAGCAGGCTGCAAAAGGGATGGAAACCATTTATCCGACCGATATCGGCTGTTATACACTGGGCTTTCTTCCACCCCTTTCCATGGGTGATTTTCTGATCTGCATGGGCTCATCCGCCGGAACAGCTTGCGGTTTTTCACAGGTCACGGATAAAAAGGTAATTGCCCTGATCGGCGATTCCACCTTTTTCCATTCCGGCATTCCCGGACTCATCAACGCTGTTTTCAACAATCACGATTTTACCCTGGTTATTCTGGACAACGGAACAACCGCGATGACAGGGCATCAGCCCAATCCGGGTGTGGATATGAAAGAGCTGAACTATGACGGATACAATCCAATATCGATTGAAGCGCTCGTAAAAGCTCTCGGTGTTCCGCATGTTTCGGTTATCCGGCCATACAACATCAAAAAAAGTATCGCCACAATAAGAGAGGCGATCGAGTTCAAGGGGTTATCGGTTATTATCGCAAAAGAAAAATGCTCCCTTTACGCAAAGAGTCTCAAGCAGCTTAAAGGCAAGGCCTTCTTTGTTTCCGACAAATGCAAAAACCACAAAGACTGTATCAATGAGCTTGCATGCCCGGCCTTTTTTATCGAAAAAGAGAAAGTCGGTATCAACCCTTCTTTGTGTGTCGGCTGCGCTGTATGCGCCCAGATCTGCCCTGAACACGCTATTTTACCCTTAAAGAGCAAGGATTGAATCGAATGAAAATAAAAAGACTGATTATTGTAGCTGTTGGAGGCCAGGGTAACCTTTTGGCGTCAAAAGTGCTGGGTGAAGCCGCCCTGTTGTCCGGAGTTCCGGTCCGTATGAGTGAAATCCACGGAATGGCACAGCGAGGCGGTGTTGTCGAGTCCGCAATTGTTTTTGGAGATGCCCAGAGCACCATAATCTCCGATGGTGAGGCTGACATACTGGTCAGCTTCGAACCCGCGGAAGCGTTGCGGGCCCTGAAACGGTGCAATTCGAATACGGTAGTCATTACGAATCTTTCACCCCTGCCCCCGTTTACAGTCACTATCGGCAGAGGTACCTATCCGGATCTTGCAGAAGCGCAGAAACTGATCCGGAATAAAACCGCAAAACTGATCGCCTTTGATGCCGTGAAACTGGCTGCCGATGCCGGCAGCGTTATGGCTGTCAACATGGTTCTTCTGGGAGCGCTGATTCAGACAGGTATCATCCCGCTTTCAGCGGAAAACGTAAAAACAGCAATCCGGACAAGAACCAAAAAATCATCTGTCGATATCAACCTGCAAGCCTTTGATTCCGGATATCAAGCAGCCGAAAAGGAACATTAAGGTTCCCGGTTAAAAACATACGATACCCTCAGATGAACGTTAAAATCCGGTACACCGCTTTGAGCGAGATCTTCCGCTAAGGCAAACTCAAACCTTGTTTTTTGTGAAACGTGATAAACAAAGCCAAGATCCAGTTCGACACTTCCATTGTCAAACTGGCTGAAATCAGAATCATTAAAAGGGGAAGCGCAATAATTGACCTGCGCGATAAGAGACAGCACCTCGCTGTATGAGTATTCAAGACCGCCAAAAAGGCTTGGAATATTGTTCACGTCTATGTCCGCTTCTTTTGTATCCGGGTCGGAGAGAAAAATATATCCCGCGTTGGCATAAATAATAACGGGATGGACAACTGTCTGTGTAAGAAGAAACAAACCATGATCAACATGGCCGCTTCCAAATCCGGAATCCGAGTCGCCGACCGGGATTTTCAGGGTGTAAAGCATGGAGGCATTGACAGGCAGGCGCTTGCTGCTCTCCAGCATGGAATACTTGGCCGATATCAGACTGTCCGCGATATGCAATCCCCCGGATTTTCCATCAAACCATTTTTGATTCCGGTACGAAATCGCGTAGCCGAACTCATTCTTGGGGCGATTTTCACGCCCATAATTGGGAAAATTAAACGCATCGTGGTATGTTTCCAGGGAGCTGTCCAGGAACCCTTTATTCATGCTGACGAGGAGGGGCTGCACTGACAGCGTCAATTTATTGGTGACCCCGTATTCCACAAGAAGATCTACAACCGTCAATTCCATATCGATGAGGACATCCCAGTTCTCCGAGTGCTCGTTTATAAATACACTGCTGTAATCGACCGCAGGAGAAACCTTCAATTCGTTTTTGGAAAGGGTGGCTGGAGATTCCGGCAACGGGCTCAAAAACATGAGAAAAGGGGGAAACTGGTTTCTGGTTCGAAGCGGCCCTTTTGCCGTTTCAGAAAGACCGGGAATTGCATAAAGCGTCAGAACTGCCGTCATCGTGAGCAGGTTCAGAAAAGTTTTCAGCGATTTCATCGGATCGGTTTTCCCCAAAAAAAATTCCATCAAAAGAGTGTCCGGCAAATCAGGCTCCGGCTGTTTTGATCATCCTGTAAAAGACCGTAAAGGAACTCCGGCTGCAGAAGAGGGTAACGAAGGTTTCGCTTGATTACAAGCCTTAGTTTTAAATCTTCATGGATGCCTTTTCCCGCATGACATCATTTTTGGAGAAACAATTTTTTCATCGCTTTTTTATGTTCATCGGAAAGAAGCATCAGCGGCTGAATATGAGCCTCAAAATCAAGCATCGCCTTGAGGTCCATATGCCTTGCCCGGTTAAGGCTTCTCTTGGTCCATAACAGGGCATCTGCCGATTTTTCCGATATCCGCCGGGCAAGATTCATGACCTCTTCCGATATGGTATCGTGCGCCACCACCCGGTTAATCAGACCGATCCGACAGGCTTCTTCTGAATTCAGGATATCCCCTGTAAAAGCCAGTTCTTTTGCCTTTGCCATCCCGATTCGCTCCAGGAGGAAAAAAGATGTCCCCAGATCCATGACTGCTCCGATCCGTATAAAACCGATACAGAATTGCGCGCGCTCCGTCGCATAGGTTATGTCGGATGACAGCGCCAGGCCAAGGCCTCCGCCAAAGGCATATCCATCCACTTCCGTTATTACCGGTTTTGCTCCCTCATGCAGTCTGTAAAGCAGCTCATTCATTGTGATCATCGCGTTTCTTAAAAAAACAGGATCAAGGTTTTCACCCAGAAGGTCGATGTCCGATCCTGAACAGAAATTGCCGCCTTCACCGCGAATGATGATCGCGCCCACCTCATCATCTTCGAGGAGCTGATTGATATTTTCAATCAGAGGGACTCCCATTTCAGGACCCAGCGCGTTCATTCTTTCAGGGTTGCTCATAATACAGCAGGCCACTCTTCCGGTGCGTTCTATCCTAAATAGATCATCAGGCATCATATTGCTCCCGCTTCAGATAAAAATTCGATTCCTGCAATAAAATCGGACGATATATCATTTTTGATATCGCTTCCATGGTATGCGAGGGTTCTGTGTCAAACAAAAATCCCGCCTCAAGATTCAAATCTATCACACCTGGTTTCCGGGTATCAACTCTATTGTATTTGACTTTGGAATCATTCCCGGTTTAATAATGAAAAAACTCTATCGGGGACTGCAGGCCGCCCCTGACCAGAAACACAATCATAAGGAGCTGACATGAAAAAACGGCTGTTCATTCCGGTGCAAATGCTGCTGTTGGGTCTGCTGGTTGGATGTGCTTCCACCCAGCAGAGTATTTACAATTTCATGATTGATCGTGAAAGAGGCCGATCGGATCTGGTGTATAAAACGGTTGCGGTAGATGGGGAAACCGTTTCCTATCTGGAGCGCGAAGGAGAGGGAGAAACCATTGTACTTCTGCATGGATTCACGGCTGACAAGAACAACTGGCTCCGGTTTGTCCGAAATCTTCCGGAAAAATATCGGGTGCTGGCATTGGATATGCCCGGGCATGGAGACAATGTTCAGGACATGAACCGAAACTACAGCCCGTTTTCCCTGAGTCGTGGCATTGCGGAAACCGTTGATGCTATGGGGATCAAGCGATTTCACCTTGCAGGAAACTCTCTCGGCGGGCTTGTATCTGAGATTTATGCTTCCGAACATCCGGACAGAATAATTACCGTAGGACTGTTCGATTCCGCCGGTGTTACCTCACCCACACCTAGCGACTTCAAAATAATGCTGGATAAAGGAGAAAATCCGTTTGTTGTAAAGACACGGGAAGACTATGACCGGCTGGGCGAATTTGCTTTTCACAGTGAGCCGTTTCTACCGTGGCCGATACATTCCGTAATGGCCCGGAAATACATCGAAAGAAACGATTTCAATCAGAAGATGTTTGGAGATTTAGAGAAAAGTGGTGCGCTTGACGATCAAAAAGTCCAGGATAAAATCCTGAAAGGTCTAAAAATGCCGGTCTTTGTCATCTGGGGCGACAAAGACAGAATCATTCATGTGTCAAGCGTCGAGGTATATCAAAAAGAACTGCCGCAGGTTGAAAGCGTGATCTTGAAAGACTGTGGTCATGTGCCGATGCTTGAACGACCGGAAGAGTCTGCAAAATATTATACTGAATTTATTAATAAGCATCCGGATGCATAACCTTAATCATACAACGGGTTGTCTCTTTTTCCTTTATGGGAACAGGTCCAAAATGGTGCATAAAAAAATGTTTCAGCAAAAGCCTGCCGCTCGCGAGTATGGTCAGGGCGGCAGGCTTCACCTGTCCCATTTTGGCTGATAGTCAGTCTTGACACTGGATCATGTTTTATTTATTGTTTGTTCAATATTCATATAAAGAAAAATAACTTATTAAAAATATTATTAAATACGCTTTTCCCCTTCAATGATGCTGAAACACACTTACCAAATAAAAAGGATTTTATATGCCATCTTTAGAAGAGATTGTTAGACATGAAAATCGAGAACCGGTCCCAAGGGCGTTGTATGACCGTCGCGCGGGAAATGACAGACGCTCGATATGCAGCGCGAGGTATGACAAACCAGAAAGACGGTATCGTTCTGAGCGGCGCCTGGTCATGGAGGAAAAGCGTTTCGGCTGGGTCAGGGATACAAAATATAGCAGCATCTATCTGGAAGCGCTGAGATAACCATGATGGAAACCTAATACGCTGAATCCTTTTATCGTGAAAAATACAGGAATGTTCAACGGGTTCTGATGTGCATACGACAAAGTCTTTCCCCATAGTATCATGCCCGGCAAAAGCCTTTCTTTTCATCTTCCTTTTTCTGACCCTCCTCCATACTTCACAGGCAATTGGAGAGGAATCTCTTTCCGGCTTCGAAAACTCAGATCACAGCCAGCCGCAGGAATTGAAGGAAAGTGTTCTCACGTTCCGAACCTTGGACCGAAAACATGATCCGGTGGTGATTCCCGGAGACCTTCTTCCCGGCTTTCATGGCCTTGAGATCAACAATTTCCGGCTTTATGCCCATAATGGAAACCAGTTTACCGCCATTCCCTTTCAAGTGGACGAACGGGATCCGGAAGGAGAATTTGTTCTAACCGATGGTGAGGTTGCGGGAACGGATTCGGACAATGGGCTGTTTGACTACAACGATGAAGTCGTGCTGATGGTCAACGATACCGGCGGAAAGGTTCCCCGGGAGACCTGGGCAGGAATGGGAAGCATGGGGGCAGAGATCATCATTACCGATCCCAGGGATGTCACCCGGAAAGGCTGGGCATACCTCATTTACTTCCCGGAAAACCCTCCCCCTCTTTCAGAAAAAGATTATGTCCATTACACTCCTGGAAAAGAAATTGTTGAAAGCGCTTTTTACAAAATGAAATACATGAAAGGATCTCCTTTTTATATGGATCTCATTTACAAAAAGGAGGCCGGTGGCAGCGGAGAAGATTTTTTTGACCGGATAAAGGTCCGCCTGAGTGTCAGCGCATTCTTTAACCTTATTCATATTAAAAAAACAGAGGAAGATTTCAGGTCTGTCGTCATCGGCTGGAAGGATGGCCCGGTAAGGGCGATGAGAAGGGTGGAGAATTATTTTCGTATCCTGTTCAACCTTTCTTCTCCTTCTATCTTTTCCGTCAATGAATATTATGAACGGCTGACATATACCCCGGTTCAGCTCACGATTCCTTTTCGGCTCAAATGGGTTTTCAACTCTTTTGGCATCAATGACTGGACGTGGAAGATATACGGCGACTTCCCCGGATTAAAGGGCGGAGCGGCTTATACTGATCGAAATCTTGAAGGCTTTCAATTCACCGGAAACCATTCTTCGGAATATCTTGAAAAAACCATCGACATGTCCCGTTTCTCATGGGGATACAACACAAAAGAAGGCGTGGGGACATGGTTCCCCAATGTTCTGATCCCAGAATTATTATACGGGATCGTCACACTCTACGTTGTTGATGATGAAAATTTCCTGGACCCGCCGGATGATACGCCCGGCTTGATCGGTGCCGGAATGGAAGGCCGCTGGAAAGGATTTGATCAGAATCTCATGGAAATGCTGGAACCGGGAACCTATGAACTCTCCATGGACACCTATTTTCCGCATCCATCCATCACAATCCACGAGGCTGATGAATGGCTTCAAATCAGAAGCTTTCCTCTTCTCGTAGATGTCGAGGAGGCAAAAGAAAATTGCATCACGACTGCTGATTCAAAGCGTGAGGGGAATCCATCCGACAAAAAAGAAGCCGCTGTCGACAGTGAAGAAAAAACAGAGAACGGGAGCCGGGGCTTCTGCGGCGTCCTGACCGACACCCGCGGCAGAAAGTTCAACCTCCATCAGATTTTTTTCTATTCCGGATCATACCGGGTTACCCCCCGGGAGCATATACTGG
>CAZOEW010000031.1:0-25432 GCA_964578935.1 uncultured Desulfobacterales bacterium
ACGTCGAAAGTTCGCTCTTTTTAACAGCCTCATGGAACATATGGGAATTGAGCCAGGTAGGCTTCATTTCTCATGGATCTCTTCCGCAGAATCTACGAAGTTTGTGAATGTAGTCAACGAGGTCACTGAAGCGGTCAAAACATTGGGACCGAATAAACATTTTGTTAAGAACAAGGCCAAGGTAGCATAATTATGTTAGCATATATTGATAAAATTAAAGAAATATCAAAACGGCTGCTCAAAAGTTGTGAAGTCGATATGGTTATCGGCTTCCGCAAAGGAACCATGCCGATGATGAGTGAGCCTTTTTATGCAAAGACGGTTTCTGATGTAGAAAATATGGTTTGGGATAGCAACTGCGGTATCAACCTGGCAAACTATCTGACGGATCGCAAGGAAAAAATTGGAGTGATTGCCAAAGGCTGTGATTCCAGGAATATTGTAACTCATATTATCGAGAATAAAATCAGCAGGGAAAAACTCAAGATCATTGGCGTGCCCTGCAAGGGGATGGTTGACCGGCGCAAGGTCCTCGCTGCATTCCGTAAGGAAATCACAGAAGTTATAGAAGAAGAAGGGAAAATTATTGTCAAAGGCGGCGGCTTTCAGGAAACCCTTGCGAAAGCCGATGTACTGCAGGATAACTGCGCAATCTGCATTCATCGAAATCCCGTGATACACGATGAACTTGTCGCCGATCCGGTTGAGGAGCAGAAAGATATTGACCGGTATGAAGATGTCCGCAACGTTGAAGCAATGAGTCCTGAGGAAAAGTGGCGTTATTTTGACGATCTGCTGGCCACGTGTATCCGCTGTTATGCCTGTAGAAATGCCTGCCCGCTCTGCTACTGCCCGACCTGTTTCGTGGATGAGTCAAAACCTCAGTGGGTCGGTAAGACATTGGATACCATTGATACGCGTACATTCCATTTTTTGAGGGCATATCATTGCGCAGGCAGGTGCACGGATTGTGGCGCCTGTGTTCGGGCATGTCCTATGGGTATTGATGTCAGGGCATTTACCAAAAAGCTTGAAAAAGATGTGTTTGAGCTTTACGGATGGGAAGCTGGATTGTCTCTGGACGAACGACCGCCCCTTGACACTTTCAAGCCGGATGATCCGGAAAAATTTATAAAATAGCAGATGCTGTTTGGCAACTGTATGGTGCCCACGCGCAAATCAACAAGAAACGGACAAAGTCATACCAGAAAAAGGGCAAAATGTTATGAAGGTCATCAAGATTGACAAAAAAAATTGGGCTGACGGTATCGAAAAATCAAGAAGCTCATATCGTCTGTTTGGCCCGGTAAAGGTTGAAAATAAAAATTTCAGTGAGTTTAAAGAACTGGTTGCAGGACAAATGCCTGACATGGCGGCAACCGATTCCCACCTTTCACCGAAAGCAATCTGTTTCCCGCCATCGGAAGTGGTGATGGAGTATACTACAGATGAAACCAGCACGAATTGCAACCTGATGAAAGTCCCGGAGAAGGATTATTCTCCAAGGGCTGTCATCGGAATCCGTCCCTATGATGCGGCTTCGTATCTCATTGCAAAAAAAAATTTTGATACCCCCGAATACCGAGACCCTTACTGGTGCGAAGCTTACGAAGCTTCTACCTTCATCGGGCTTGCGGTAAACGAGCCGAGCAGTTTTGATTTCAGTACGAGTACAAAATCGGGGCCGTTTGATGAAAGCGGTCTCGATGTCCTGATGGTTGATGTGGGGGACAGCTATCTGGCAAAAGTTATTACGGAGAAAGGGGACGCCTATCTGAAGGCAGCAGGCTGGGAGACCGAAGCCGGAGGTGATGCTGAAGACCAGATCGAAAGCCTGAAGAAAAAGGCGGAAGAGGCGATCAAGTCAACGGTATCTTTTGACAGGATCAAGGAAAAATCAATAATGGAATTGTATGCGGCCGGTTTTTGGGAAGATGTGTCTTTTGCCTGCTTGAATTGCGGGACCTGTACTTATGTATGTCCAACATGCTGGTGTTTTGATATCCAGGATGAAACCAGAGGCAAATCAGGTGTGAGGATGAAGGTGTGGGACAGTTGCATGTATCCGCTTTTTACGCTGCATACCACCGGGCATAATCCAAGGAACACAAAAGTTCAGAGAGTCAGGCAGCGCTTCATGCATAAATTGAAGTATTATTTGGATAAATATGAGGATGGAATTATGTGTGTCGGCTGCGGCCGGTGTATTCGTTCCTGTCCTGTTAATATAGATATCCGCAAGGTTTGCCAATTGATGAACGAATTGGAATCCGATACCGTGGCCTGTGCGGTGAAGTAAATATAGGGGAGGAGATCTGTGCAAAATCCATATCTACCTTATCCGGTTCGTATCGATGATATCGAGATCGCTACCGAAGATAAGAGCCTGAAAACATTTAAATTTATATTTTTAAACCATGGTGATGAAGAAAAGTTCGCATACAAGCCCGGTCAGTTCGCCGAGCTCTCCATCCCGGGAAAGGGAGAAATCCCCATTGGAATTGCTTCATCACCGGTAGAGAAAGGGTTTGTAAAGTTTACGGTAAACAGGGCCGGGCTCGTCTCAACTCATCTGCATAATATGAGGGTTGGTGATGTGATGGGCATCCGCGGGCCTCTCGGAAACTGGTATCCGTGGGATCTTTTGGAGGGTAAAAATATTCTGATCGTAGGGGGAGGGTTTGCGTTTACGACACTTCGGTCTTCGATTGTGTATATGCTTGATCCTGCCAATCGCTCCAGATTCGGTTCCATTGATGTGGTTTATGGTGCACGAACGCCGGGAATGCTTCTGTATAAGGATGAACTGATTGAATGGGAAAAACGGGACGATATCAACATGCATATCACGGTAGATGGGACCAATGATCCGGATTGGAAATACAATGTGGGTTTTGTTCCGCCGGTGACAGAAGAGAAAGCGCCACAGGGAGATGAGAACACTTATGCAATCGTGTGCGGTCCACCGATTATGATCAAGTTTACGCAGCCTGTTCTCGAAAAGTTGGGTTATACGCACGATAAAATTATCATGTCACTTGAAAATCGAATGAAATGCGGATTCGGCATGTGCGGGCGCTGCGGTATCGGAAAGGAACTGGTATGCAAGGATGGCCCTGTTTTTACCTTGGATCAGCTCAACAACACACCGAGGGAATATTAAAAATCAATTATTTTCAGAATATTATAGTTGTCCTGCGTTTTGGTGTATCATCCATGGAAGGATTACAGCGTTTTCATGTTGACAATGCTTGTGGTTTATTATAAAAAAATTGACTTTAATGTTAACGGGTCAATTAAAATAGGCAGTGAAGGCCTTAGAATAATAATTTATTAAAGGAGGGTTAATCAATGGCTGACGTGGAATTCAATGGCGAGACTTTTCCTGTTGATGAAGACGGTTTTATCATGGATTTTAATCTATGGTCAAAAAACTGGGTGCAGTTTGTGAAACAGGAAGAGGGTATTGATGAGCTGAACGAGGAACACTGGGTGGTTATCGATATTCTTCAGGACTATTACAAGAAAAACGGAATCGCTCCCATGGTTCGAGTTCTCTCCAAGTTAACAAAGTTCAAACTGAAACATATCTATGAACTTTTTCCGTCCGGACCGGGTAAGGGAGCCTGTAAAATGGCCGGTCTTCCGAAACCAACAGGGTGTGTGTAGTCCGCATCTTGCAAAATAATTCAGTTTATGCAACAAAAGGCCCTGAATTTTCAGGGCCTTTTTTGTTAAAAGGGCAGATCGAAAAATTTTGGGCGGACATAAAGGCCGTGGGATTCCACCCGTTTCTTTACCCCTTCCATATGCTCGGTCAGCGCTTTTTCGATCATGTAATTTTCAACAAATCTGGGAAGTAGCGTAGAAAATTGAACTGTAGAGGTAAATTTATATATGGTTTTTCGGCCATTTTGAAAAGGCTCCGCGATCATAAAGCCTTCGATGTTTTGTATCGTGTCGGTCGGTTCTTTCACGTTGATTCCGATCATGTTGTAAATCCTGACCTCCTCCGGTTTGATCAACTGCCAGTCCTGCCTGAAACGGGATTCATCAAATAATACATCAAGCGTATACTGGAAATCAAATAGCGGAATACTGACGCTGCATTCAATAAAAGACTGCCCGATAACGCCTTTTTTTATCGGTTTCAGCTCAGCAATGATCTTATGGTATTCAACCTCGGAAACGAGTTCACCCATAAGCTTCCAGTCTTTTATAACCTGCCACACCTCTTTCGGCGGAGCATCGATGAGCAGAACCCCAACAATACGTTTGTGATTGGTAAAATCATTGCTGGATAGCGTTTGCACGAAGACTTGAAGCTCATATGCCAGAAGCTTTTCCCGGTCAATAACAATGCCCGGTATTGTTATTTCAGCGGAATAAGCTGTTCCGGATAGTATAATGAATAAAAAAGGAATCAGAAGCTTCTTCATAAGGTATTTCTATATCCAGTCATATGATCGTTCAACCGCTTTCTTCCAGCTATTGTATAGCCGGGTAACTTCTTTTTCGGACATTTGAGCGGTCCACTCCCTGTCTTTTGACCAGTATGCGCTGAGAGCATCCTGGCCTTCCCAGAAGCCTACTGCCAATCCTGCTGCATACGCAGCTCCTAAAACTGTTGTTTCAGAGATTTTGGGTCTGATAACCGGAATGCCTAAAATGTCGGACTGGAATTGCATGAGGAGCTCATTTTTTACCATGCCCCCATCCACTTTCAGGGATTGCAGCTGAATTCCAGAATCCTTTCTCATGGCGTCAAAAATTTCTTTGGTTTGAAAGGCTGAAGCTTCAAGAACCGCTCTGGCAATATGTCCTTTGTGGACATAGTGGGTCATGCCGATGATCAGCCCTCTTGCACTGCTGTTCCAGTGGGGCGCGAAAAGGCCGGAGAAGGCAGGAACAAAGTAGACTCCGCCGTTATTTTGCACTGTTTTTGCAAGCTCTTCAACCTCGGGTGATGTTGATATCAATCCAAGATTATCCCGTATCCACTGAACAAGAGATCCGGCTATCGCTATCGATCCTTCAAGGGCATAGACGGCTTTTTGATTTCCTGTTTTGTATGCAACGGTGGTCAAAAGCCCGCTTTTAGACTGAACGAGGGTATCACCGGTGTTCATCAGGAGAAAACAACCTGTGCCATAGGTATTTTTTGCCTCACCCGGTTTGAAACAGGTCTGCCCGAAAAGGGCTGCCTGCTGGTCACCGAGGACTCCGGATACCGGTATTTTTTTTGAAAAAGCGCCTTTTCCAGGAATATATCCGTAGATTTCGCTGGAAGAGCGGATTTCAGGCAGCATTTTTTCCGGTATGCCCATGAAATCCAGCATTTCATGATCCCACTGAAGCGTCGAGAGATTCATGAGCATGGTTCGACTTGCATTGGTTACGTCCGTAATATGGATGCCGTGTTTTGGTCCGCCCGTAAGCCACCAGATGAGCCATGAATCCATGTTTCCGAAAAGGGCATCTCCGCTTACCGCATCTTTTTGAATACCGTTGATGTTATCCAAAAGCCATCTGATTTTAGGACCCGAGAAATATGTGGCAAGGGGAAGTCCAACCTTTTCCCGGAAGCGATCCATGCCTTTATCTGCCGCAAAGTTTTTACAGATACCATCCGTCCGGGTATCCTGCCATACAATTGCGTTGTAATATGGGAGACCTGTTTTGCGGTTCCAGATTACAGTTGTTTCCCTCTGGTTTGTTACACCGATTGAAGCCAGCTCCGAATCGGCTATATTCGCTTTTTTCAGTGCGCCGTTGATAACCTTTAACGTATTGTTTTTAATTTCCATCGGGTCATGTTCGACCCAGTCGGGTTTGGGAAAGATCTGTCTGTGTTCCATTTGATCCATTGAGATCATGTTGCCGGCTATATCAAAGATTACAAAACGGGTGCTTGTCGTGCCCTGGTCAATAGCACCGACATATTTGTTCTTTTCAACCATTATTTTGCATCCTCTTTCGTTTTTAACCCAAACAGCTGCATGGTTGCAGTCAGGGGTCTACCGAACAGAAAATCAAGCATCTCCGAAGCCTGCTTATCTTTTTCAACAATGAGATGTCTTATGCTGTAGTCATACCGGAGCATTTCATTCAGTTTTTGAAGGGCATCCTTTTTTTCGATAGGATTACATTTTACCATATCAGCCAGTTCCGCGATTTTTTTATAGGAACAGCGGTTCTGATGATCCTGAATTAAATCCGACAAATCCTTTATCCCGGATAAAAGTGTTTTTCGATTTATCCGGTTTTTATCATAGAGAAGCGATATTTCTCTTGTGTCCCAGCATTTGAGTTCCCGGCATTCTATCGGTCTGTTTGCATAAATTCGGCACTCTGCATTTGATGAATCATAAAAGATGCACGCAGAGCTGTCTTTTTTGCTTTTAATTTTTATGATATCCGTATTTGCAGGCGCGATCAGGTTCTGGATGTTGTCAAACGCTGGTTCGTGCTTTCGAATGGTAAACAGGAATTTAAGCGGGATTTTGCCTTCTTCAATTTGTTTCTTGTCTTCTGTGTGAATCGTCGGCCCACCTTTTTTACAGCAGACACCGCAACGGATACATGAAGATCTTGGGATGCTCACCACAGAATCAGAAGGTCTGCTGAAAATTTTTGGCTTTCCGGTCATGCGTTAAACCCTGTCTTGCCTTTAATAATAAGACGTCCTCTTCATTGCGGATAGATGACGCAACGCAGAGGACGCGATCTGAAAAAAGCAAATCAGTCTAAAAAATAATATATGATATATGTTTTTTTACTATAATAAAAGAGAAATGTAAAAGCAAGGCTGTTATAAAGAAGATTTGCTAAAGATTTCCGTTGTATTCTTCAATAAAACGCTGAAAAAAGGTTACCATGAAATCATGACGATTTTCAGCTATTCGATAACCTTCACGGGTCAATATCCGATCCTTGATTTTGGAGAGCTTTATTTTAAATTCTCTGAATCCTGTATCATCCCTTGAATACGATTTTGTGTTTTGGATATTATTTTCGGGATTATGCAGCCTTGCACCAAGTTCTCCGGCAAAAAGATATGCCCGCGCAATACCCACTGCGCCGATGGCGTCAAGTTTGTCGGCATCAAACAAGACTTTCGCTTCAATGGTTTCCGGGGCATGGTTTCCCCGGAAACGATGTGTTCTGATACAGCCAATGATATTTGATTTTTCTTTCTCGGAGAGGAGCAGATCGCTAATGATGGTTTGCGCCATTTCCGCGCCAATTTCAGCGTGACAGATCTGACCGTTTGATTTGTCCTGCTGACATCTGCCGATATCATGCAGACTTGCTGCGATAAGCAGCACAGTCATATCCGCTTTTTCAATGGGACCGATATGTTCACACAGACGAATGACCCGCAGGGTATGTTCCCAGTCATGACTTCCTCTGGCATCCTGAAATTTTTTTTCAGCTCTATCCCATGCAATTTTAACCGGGTCGACGGGTGGTTTTCTGGCTGCCGGAGGTTTTGTTGTGTCATTTTTAAAATCAGCAAAAGAAGATATTGCAGAGTCCATTTCTTTCATTTTATAATCCCACACGTATTTGCTTTTCCAAAGTTTCCACGTTGAACAGCTGGATTTTTATAGAACCCTCATCTGTATCTGATCGTATATACGGCATTGGAGATGATTTCAATAGAGAAAAAAGGTCAGGCCGGATCAAAAATTCTTGCAACAACACCATACAGCGGGTAGGGTTTTATGCCGGGGAAAATAGATCCTGACGGGGTAATGACAAGGAGATGAAAATGGAACAGTCGGTTTTGTTTGAAGTAAAGGAAAATATCGCAATTATAACGCTGAACCGTCCCAGTAAAAGAAACGCAATCGATCAGAACCTCATGATGAATCTATGCAACAGTTTTGAAAGGCTTTCCAAAAATTCGGAAATTCGGGTCGGAATTCTCACCGGATCCGGTGATACCTTTTGCGCCGGATTAGATCTTTCAAGCCCGATAACCGGAAACATACTGGATCTTCTGGATATGTGGAAAGAGATCGACAAACCGATCATTGGAGCCATTAACGGACATGCAATAACAGGAGGATTTGAGCTGGCACTGAATTGTGATTTTCTAATCGCTTCAGAAAATGCTTCTTTTGCCGATACTCATGCCAGGATGGGGATTCATCCCGGTTGGGGCGTAACCCAGCTATTGCAGCAGGCTGTTGGTATTCGCATGGCAAAACAGATATCACTTTCGTGTCAGTTTTTTTCAGCACGGCAGATGCTTGATTCAGGGCTGGTGAATGAGGTCGTTCCCCGTGAAAAGCTTATGGGAAGATGCATGGAAATTGCGCGCGATATTGCTTCTGCGAATCAGGAAATGCTTGGAGTCATTAAAAAGTTAATCGAGCAAGGGAGCGATGGCACATACCGGGAGGGGGCGCTCAGAGAGCGGGAAGGTTTTATGAAGTTTCTGGCAAAAATAGAGGCATCGAAAAGCTAAGCAAAGGAGAGAGCAGATGGGAAAATGGGGAAATGAAATTGAAGCAGCAGTTTCAATCCTGTCAAAAGCGAAAAGAGCAAGCGCTTCCTCCGGTGCCGGCATGTCTGAAGAAAGCGGTATCCCGACCTTTCGTGATCCAGGTGGTCTCTGGGATGAGATCAATCCCATCGAAGCAGGCACCGTCAGAGGGCTTATCAATACACTGGAAAAAAATGCTGAAAAAATTATACCTATATTTTTAAAGATGCTTGACAGTTTCGAAAAGGCGGAACCCAATCCGGGTCATACCGCTCTTTTTGATCTTGAAGAAATGGGAATTCTGAAAACCGTCATCACTCAAAATGTAGATAACCTTCACAAAGAAGCTGGAACTTCCGATTTAATCGAGGTTCACGGGAATTTGTTCCGGATGGCCTGCCTGAGATGCGGACGACAAAAAATGGTTGATCGGAAATCTTATGTCCGAAGTGTTCGAGATAAGCTGAAATCATTTACGGCATATGATTTTAATCGTCTGATAAGTCTGGCAGAGGTCTGTGACCATTGCGATTCGATCATGAGGCCGGATGTGGTGATGTTTGGAGAGGCGGTAAAAGGTCTGCAGCGCGCTTTTAACGCTTCACTCCATTCAGATGTCATGCTGGTTTTAGGAACATCCGGCGTGGTCTATCCGGCCGCTTCGTTTCCCATAGAGGCAAAAAATAACGGGGCGCGGATTATTGTGATTAATCCTTCAGAGAATGGTTTCCAGAAATATACGGATGTTTATGTTCCAATGAAAACAGGAGAGGCATTGCCGATAATTGTCGAAAAGATTCGGCATAACAAAGGAAAGAATTGAAATAATCAGTTGAAAAAAAATTTTTTTCTGATAATAATAATCAATTCATAGCCATACCGTATCCACCATTCCGGAGTTTTTACTGAAAGGCGGATCAGGATCAGTTTTCAAACATATTGCTGTAACACCATGGGATAACAGGATAGGTCGGAATAAAGACATGAATGTACCTGAACGAAGAAAAATGGAACGATTTCCTCTTAAGCTTGAAGCCTGCATGTCATACGCTGATAGAATTGAGGCACAAGCCGATGAATTTTTTACAAAGGATATTTGTGCCGGCGGCGCTTTTATTAAAACAAAAAAGCGATTGCCGGTAGGAACGGATGTTAAAATTGATTTGGTTTTATCCCTTCACAAACTGAAACATCTTTCCGCGAAAAAATCTCATATTACGATAAGAGGTGAGGTTATTCGTACCGGTGAAACCGGAATGGCTGTCTGTTTCGGCGATTATAAAATTATTCCCTTCAGGGATTAAAGAGACTTTATCCCCGAGCAATTGAATTCTTGAAAATTTCAGCACACGTCCTCGTTTTCCAATATCATGACATCTAAAATGGAAAGAAAAAGAGTGATCGGGCAGGATCGAAACACGTTGATTCATATCATCGGATCGAGTGCGGTCCAGAATAAACTGCTTGCATCATTCCTCGAAAAGGATACGGGATGCGAGTTCATGACAGGTACCTTTAAAGATCTTGATAAAATTATCAAGGATGATTCTTCCCATGCCAGCCTGATATTGATTGACTGCATCGGAATCGATGGAGCCGGTATCTGGTCGAGTATTTTTACCGGGAATAAATCCAAAGTGTCTCAAAATCCGATTGCACTTTTTAACGTCGACCCTGATGGCGGGATCGAACGGGAGGCTGTAAGCAAGGGCATCCGGGGAATTTTTTATCTGAATGATCCGATGGAAATTTTTCCCAGAGGGGTTCTTGATATTCTAAGAGGAGAGCTTTGGTACTCCAGAAAAACCATGTCTGATTTTCTTTTAAAAAGAGGTTCTTTTAATAAGTATTCCGAGAGAGCCGTAAGTGCCCTCACATTCCGAGAGAGAGAGATTCTGATCGGTATCGCCTCTGGAGCCAGCAATAAAGATATTGCGGCGGATTTCAGCATCAGTCTCCATACGGTAAAAACTCATATTTACAATATCTATAGAAAAATCAATGTGCCGAATCGGCTTCAGGCTGCTTTGTGGGCGGCACAGTATCTTTAGAACCGGTTTCAACCACCCCCTATCGGGCTCAGTCTCTTTGCTGTATCCAAAATTTTATCCACAAAATAGTTCATATGTTCGAACAGTTGGATCTTCATCCCCGCCGTAATCTGAGGTCTGATCGAAGGTTTTAACATCCGTAAATCAGCAAATGAGGTTCATCATCTTTGGTGCATCGAAACGGAACGTTTTTCTGACAACCGCTCTAATCATCTTGCATGATGAAAGTATGAGATTTCTTCCTCCTTTCTCATACTTTTTTCCTATGATTACCCCGATAATAAATAAGAAATAAATAATGCCAAGTCCCGATTGTATCTAAGACAGTGAAGATGATATAAGTTTAATCAACCCCGAAGAGTTCATGATCATGATTATCATGTTTATGAATATTTGGGGTTAGTGATTTAAGGAGGTATTTATGAAAAAAGAAACAATACAAACCGGAACATTCTCAACAGGTATTCATAACTGGTTTTTCTATATTGCATCTATCGTGCTGATTTACTGTATGATTCTTATGTCAAACAATCCATCGATATATTCACGTGGTACCCAGATAGAGGAAGAAAAGTTAAAAATCAAAATTTTCCTGCCTGAGGCTCGGCCGGTATCCGAGATTAAGGCCGAACCTTTGAGGCTTAATATCAAGAAGAGCCGAAAATTTGAGCCAATTATCAATCAGGTTGCGGATCGATATGATGTAGACCCTGACCTTGTCCGGGCTGTCATCATGGCTGAGTCAAGCTACAATCCACTCGCGGTTTCCAATAAAGGAGCGATGGGCTTGATGCAGTTGATGCCGAACACTGCAAGAGCAATGGGTGTGGAGGACTGTTTTAACCCGGAACATAATATTGACGGTGGTGTCCGGTATTTGAAAAAACTTCTGATCCGTTATAACGGTGATATCGAGCTCGCCCTCGCAGCCTATAATGCAGGAAGCCGAAAAGTCATGGAATATCAAGGTGTCCCCCCTTTTAAAACAACCCGCCTCTATATTAAAAAAGTGAATGATTATTTCCGATTCTATAAACAGCATGTGGGAACAGGTTTGGACAGAGTATAGAAACAGCCATTCATGTTTGACAATCCCGTCTTCTTTATTGTATGTCTCCGCATTACACCGGAAATCGGAAATCGTAATGGATTTGAACAAAACTGATTGAAATCATGGAATTATTTTACTTATATCTTTAATTCCTATACTGCGTTAAACCCATTCAAAAACAGCAGATCTTCCTATGAAACCCATTGTTGCCATTGTTGGAAGGCCAAATGTCGGCAAATCAACTTTTTTTAATCGAATCACACGCAGAAAAGATGCGCTGGTGGATAATGTCCCCGGGGTAACGCGGGATTCTCACTATGGAGATGCCGAATGGAATGATAGCACTTTTTCAGTGGTTGATACAGGCGGATTTGCATCGAATGATGCAGACGAATTCGCCGAGAAAATACGGTCACAGGTTCGCCGGGCTATTGATGATGCGGATACCGTTGTCATGATACTTGACGGCAAAGGAGGGGTTTCGCCATTTGACGGGGAAATAATTGACCTGCTCCGCAAAGTTTCCATCCCTGTTTTTTATGTTGTCAACAAAATCGATGGGATCGAAAAAGAATCGGCACTTTATGATTTTTACAGCCTTGGACTTGAACGTTTATACCCTGTTTCAGCCGAGCATGGTTATGGGATATCCGATTTCCTGGATGACCTTGTTCTAACATTTTCAGATACAGGAACCAGGGCGTCTGAAGAAATGATCAGTCTTGCCGTTGTCGGCAGACCCAATGCAGGGAAATCATCTCTGATCAACCGGATACTGGGGGAAGAGCGGCATGTAGTAAGTGATTCCCCGGGAACAACCCGTGATTCAATTGATTCGTTGTGTGAAGTTGACGGAAAACGATATCGCCTGATCGATACGGCCGGTATCCGGAAAAAAGGTCGTGTTTCACAAAAGCTTGAAAAATTTTCCATCATAAAAGCGTTGCAAAGTCTTGATCGTTGTGACGTCGCACTGATTGTGATGGATGCTTCGGAAGGCATAACGGAACAGGATATCCGTGTGGCGGGATATGCGCACGAGAGGGGATGCGGCAGTATTTTTCTGCTGAATAAATGGGATCTTGTCGAAAAGGATGATAAAACCGTCAAAACCTATTATGAAAAATTGAGGGTGGAGGCAAAGTTTTTAAATTTCGCTCCTGCTATGACCGTTTCAGCTCTGACCGGGCGACGGGTGTCGAGGATTTTTCAACTGGTTGAGACCGTTTACAGGCAATACAGTACCCGTATCGGCACCGGTACCCTGAATCGGATTATAGAAAATGCGATTCAGAAAAATGAACCTCCTTTGCACAAGGGTAAGCGGCTCAAATTTTATTATGCGGCTCAGATATCCACAAAACCGCCCACCTTTATTGTTTTTGTGAATTTCCCCGAAGCGGTTCATTTTTCCTATCACCGATATTTAATCAACCAGATACGGGAGCAGGCCGGATTGGATCAAACGCCAATTCGTTTATTTTTTCGGCTCAGAACCGGGCGTATTGAGTTTGGGGAAAAGAAGCACGAGAAAAAACGTTCGATGAACAAAGGGAAGTAATAAGGTTGGCCAGTGGATCTTTTTGAGTATCACGCTGAAAAGGATGCCGATAGATCAAGACCTTTGGCTGAAAAAATGCGGCCGAGGTCCCTGAATGAGTTTGTCGGTCAGGAACATGTCACCGGAAAGGGAGCATTGATCCGTCATGCTGTAGAAGAGGACCGTATTTTTTCTATGATTCTCTGGGGTCCTCCGGGATGCGGTAAAACCACTCTCGCATCCATCATTGCACGGGAAACCCGTTCCCATTTTATCCGTATTTCCGCGGTTCTTTCCGGTGTCAAGGCAATAAAAACCGTTATCGAGGAAGCTGAAAAACAGCGAACTCTTTATCGGAAAAAAACAATTTTGTTTGTCGACGAGATTCACCGGTTTAACAAGGCTCAACAGGACGCATTTTTACAGCATGTTGAGAGCGGGTTGATTACCCTGATCGGGGCAACTACTGAAAATCCCTCATTTGAGGTTATCCCAGCCCTGATATCCCGTTGCAGGGTGATTGTTTTGAATCCCCTTTCCCATGAAGAGATCGCGATAATTCTTCAAAGAGCATTAACGGAAGAAGAGAGAGGACTGGGAAAGAATCGTCTTGTGATTGAGCAAGACGCACTCAATCATCTTATCGCCATATCAGACGGTGATGTAAGAACAGCCTTAAACGGACTTGAGATTACCGCGTCAATCGTACTTTCCGAAAAAGAAACAGATGGTGATAAAGAAACCCATCGCATCAGCCTCAAGACTCTGGAAGACAGTCTCCAGCAGAAAGCTCTCCGGTATGATAAAAATGGAGAGGAGCATTACAATCTGATATCGGCATTTCACAAAAGCTTGAGAGGAAGCGATCCGGATGCTGCGGCTTACTGGCTTATGCGTATGATTTCGGCAGGCGAAAATCCGCTTTATATTGGAAGACGCATGGTCAGATTTGCATCCGAAGATATTGGAAACGCAGATTCAAATGCGTTGAACGTGGCATTGAATGCGGTTGAAGCATTCCGATTTCTGGGGCATCCTGAAGGTGAGCTTGCGCTTTTGCAGGCTGCGGTCTATCTTGCAACAGCACCAAAGAGCAACAGTATTTATCGAACAATGAATATCATAAAGGCTGTTTTGAAAAATACCGGAACCCTCCCGGTTCCTTATCATATCCGAAATGCGCCTACATCATTGATGAAAGAGCTTGGGTATGGAAAGGATTATAAATATGCTCATGAATATGAAGATGCTTTTACACCTCAGTCCTATCTGCCTGACGAATTGGAAGGGAAGGTTTATTATTCTCCAACCCTGCGAGGATATGAAAAAACAATAAAACAGCGTCTTGACAAGTGGCGGAGCCTCAAGGAAAAAGTTCGTGCTGAAAAGAAATTTCAGATAGATAAAAAATGAAAGCGGTTTTGACCATACTCTTCACAAGAGCTGCACCATTCTGCCTTGTTCATTCTTCGCGTCATGTTCTTTCAAAAGTGTCTATAGTTTTTGAATGGGGAATTTTTAAAGAATATATCATATATTCAAATTGTTAAACTTATTTGTTCCAAAAAAGATTTTTTTTAAGTCCGGATAGCACTGGAATAACAAATAGACAGTTTATTTTTTGTTCCCTCCCGAAAGAACTTGACAAAAGGTACGGATATATTAAAAAAGACAGGATGGTATAGATTTCATATCGGCGTGTAACGTATTACATGGTATACGCATAGAGATCGGTGCGATATTGACATGAAACAATGTTCTTCATTTTAAACACGAGGTGTGCTAAACAGGATAGCGGAAAGTGCTATTATTTTGAGTTTATAAAAGTCTATTGCATGTGATTTGACAGGTTTGTTTTTTGTAAAAAATTAACCTTGTTGAAACGGGTAGAGAGGCGGAGGAAGATGAGGGAGATGAGAAAGATAATTGTTTTATTTTTAATTTTTTTAATCGGAAATGGAATTTCATTTGCCGAGGCAAAGTCAAAAGACCGGGCAAAGGTTACCATAAAAATCGCCACCCTTGCACCAAGGGGATCAGCTGTTATGGATGTTCTTGAAAACATGCGGGATAAGATAATGGAAGAAACCAATAACGAGGTCTACTTCAAGATTTATCCCGGTGCGATTCAGGGTGATGAAAAAGATGTCCTGACAAAAATGAGACTGGGGCAGCTGCATGGCGGAGCATTTACAAGCAACGGCATGGGCAGGATTGTTCCGGAGGTGAGAGTTACGGATGTTCCTTTTCTTTTTAAAAATTATGAAGAAGTGACCTATGTTCGGAGCAAACTCAAAGATAAGATGGAGAAGCTGTTTGATGAGAAAGATTTTGTTGTGATCGGATGGTCGGATATCGGATTTGTCCATACATTTTCAAAAGAGCCGATCACCTCCATTGAAGCGCTGCGACAAATGAAAGTCTGGGTTTGGGGGGATGATGTACTCAGTATGACGGTCTGGGAAAATCTTGATGTGACACCGGTTTCTCTTTCCATTACCGATGTAATGACTTCGCTTTCGACAAGGTTGATCGATACTGCTCCATGCACTCCTTTCGGGGCAGTGGCATTCAGATGGTATACAAAATTTAATTACGTTACGGAAATTCCTTCGACCGATCCGTCTTCCGCGCTTATCGTTACGAAAAAAATATTTAACAAGATTTCTCCTGAGGGGAGAGAAAAGGTATTAAAAATTTCAGAAATATACCATGAAGAGATCATGCAGGCGAACAGGAAGGCAAACACAGACAGCCTGAAGGTTCTCAGAGATTCCGGTATCAAAATTGTTCCTGCAAATGAAGAGACGATCGCATTCGTCAATGATTTACAACTTAAAGCGAGAGAGGCTCTTATCGGCAAACTGTATACAAGGGAGCTCCTCAATGAAGTTCTTGGATATCTGGAGGAATACAGGAAAATGCATCCTGAAAGCGATTATATAAGGATTCAATAGGTAAAGAATATGATCTGTCAAGAATGTGGAAAGGAAATCGATGATCATGCGGGGATATGTCCTGGTTGCGGGAAAGTCCTTTCAGGATCGGGAAGTTTCTTCGATAAAATCGTTAAGGTGGAAGAGTTTTTTCTGTCAACCGTTTTGGGGCTGATGGTGTTCATGGTCCTTTTTCAGATTCTGCTCAGGAATTTTTTTTCAAGCGGGATCGCGGGTGGAGACTCGATTGTTAGACATCTGCTTTTATGGGTTGCATTTCTTGGGGCCGGGATCGCGACAAAAGGCGGGATGCATATAAAAATAGACCTTGCATCAAAACTGCTTTCCCGCAAAGGGGTTCAGATCGCAGGTACAATAACCAATATTTTTTCGGTTGTCGTCGGCTGTCTACTTGTGTATGCTGCCTACGACTTTGTAAGGCTTGAATATGAAGCCCAGGGAGAGCTGCTCTTTTTTAACCTTCCGCTCTGGGTTTTGGAAATTATTATACCCATCGGTTATCTGATTATTACGCTCCGTTTTGCCTCAAAAGGAATTGAAGGTTTTTTAAAACTGATAAAGGAAAAGTAAATTGACGATACTGGTTTTTATTCTAATTACCATTATGGCGCTCATGGGGGCGCCAATATTTATAGTGATTTCCGCTTTTGCCATGGTTGGTTTTTATCTCACGGAAATCCCTCTGGCCGCGATAATTGTTGACATCTACAGTAACTTTTCAAGCCAGCCGCTTTTGTATACAATACCGCTTTTTACATTTGCGGGATATATCCTTGCAGAGAGCAAGACCTCCATCCGGCTGGTGAATTTTTCCAGGGCCATCCTGGGATGGCTTCCGGGTGGTCTGGCGATAGTAGCACTTTGTACGTGTGCTTTTTTTACCGCTTTTACAGGTGCCTCCGGTGTTACCATCATTGCTTTGGGAGGCCTTCTGTATCCTGCTTTAATTAAGGAGAAATACCCGGAAAACTTTTCTCTGGGACTTTTGACTTCTTCCGGGAGCCTTGGACTTCTTTTCCCACCGAGTCTTCCCATAATACTCTTTGGCGTTGTTTCGCAAACAAGTATCAATCAACTTTTTGCAGCGGGTTTTATCCCGGGAATATTTCTTATTCTTCTTCTTGCGTTGTATAGTATTTTCATCGGTAAAAAGAGTTCAGTTCCCAAGAGTAAGTTTAGTCTCGTAGAGGTCTTCAAAGCTGTCAATGGAGCAAAATGGGAGCTTCTTATCCCCGCTGTTGTTGTCGTGGGTATCTATGGGGGATTTTTCACATTAGGCGAGATCGCGGCCATTACAGTTGCTTATGCCCTGATCATTGAAGTGTTTATTCATAAGGATATTAAAATTGCAGCCATTCCCTCTATCATGAAACGCAGCATGATACTTGTCGGAGGTATCCTTGTCATCCTGGGTTCTGCATATGGCCTTACGAACTATATGATTGACGCTGAAATCCCCATGGTTATTCTGGATTTCATGCAGCGTTATATCACTTCAAAAGTGGTTTTTCTGCTGACTCTTAATCTCTTTCTGTTGATCGTAGGCTGTGTGCTGGATATATTTTCCGCCATACTGGTTACTGTTCCTTTAATACTGCCGATTGCTGCAAGTTATGGAATCAACCCCGTGCATCTTGGGATAATTTTTTTGACAAATCTTGAGATTGGGTATTCAACCCCTCCGGTCGGGATGAACCTTTTCATTTCATCCTTTCGATTCAACAAGTCTGTGCTTTCGCTTTACAGGGCGACCATACCGTTTCTAATAATTCTTTTTATCGCACTGATGTTTATAACGTATATACCACAACTCAGTCTGTCGCTTGTGGAGTATTTCAATATCAAGTAGTTTTCAATTTGAAATAAAAAACCTGGCCCTTTGGGCCAGGTTTTTTATTTAGGGGTTTTGCCCGTGAATTAAAGCCACCTCCGCCAGGCGGGCAGTGGCTCATTGCAGTAAGGTAAAAAAATGAACAGTAGGGTTTACCATCTGCCTGTACAGATTTATTACGAAGATACCGATCATTCCGGAGTCGTATATCATGCAAATTTTTTGAAATATTTCGAAAGAGCGAGAGAGCAGGTAATTGGTACGGCTGAACTCGCCCGACTATGGAAAGAGGAAGGTATCGGTTTTGCGGTGTATAAGGCGGACTTGCAGTATTCAGAAGGTGTGGAGTTTGGTGAATTAATTGATATCCGGACAACTTATAAATTTGATAGTGAATACAGAATGATATGGCATCATGAGGCATGGAGGAACGGCGGAAAAAAATTTGCGGTGTCGTGTGAGCTTCATCTGGTTTGTCTTGACAGAAATAAAAAGCTGAGACCCATTCCAGCCTTGGATCTTTGAAGGACGATGCGGGTTGTCTACTCATAATTCAATTCAATACAGAGGTCATTTTCAAATCATTGCACAATATCCGCGCCATGATTTCTTACCCTGCATGGTTTTGTCTTGATTTTCAAAGCTTCTGTTTTTCCGTGTGATATATAGGCCCCGTGAATTAGATCCCGCGGGTAGTGTGGTTTATTCAGAAAATTTTTTATTAATCGCAAAGAACAGGTCTACATTTTCAAGAAAGAGATCGACCAGATGTGGATCAAAATGTTTTCCTTTTTCACTTTTAATGCTTTCGACTACCTGTTCATGCGGCCAGGCTTTTTTATACACTCTGCTGTGGCTCAGTGCGTCAAATACATCCGCGAGCCCTGTAATTCGGCCATAGATATGAATATCTTCCCCCTTCAAACCTTGGGGATACCCACTTCCATCCCATTTTTCGTGGTGTTGCTGAGCGACTATCGTGGCGGCTTTTAATATTTCCCGTTTGGAATTTTTCAGAATTTCATGCCCGATTCCACTGTGGCTTTTGATAATCGAATATTCATCAATTGAAAGCTCTCCCGGCTTGTTTAAAATGTTATCGGGAATCCCGAATTTTCCAACGTCGTGCATGGGTGAGGCCAGTTTTAAAAGCGCGGCTTCTTTTTCTCCGAGGTTTGCCAGAATAGCCATCTGGTAAGAAAATTCGGCAACCCGTTGAACATGTTTTGCAAGTCCTTTTGAGCGCGTATCCGTAAGTTCGCCAAGGGTAAAAATAATTTCTTTCTGCGTATCAACGATTTCTTGAGACAGGTAGATATTATCAAAAACAGTGGCTACATTTGAGGAAAAGACCCTGATGAGATCTCTTTCCAGTTTGGTCAGTTCTCCGCATCCGTTGAGGTAGATGATGTTTTCGGAACCGGTTTTTGTGCAAAAATATCCGATGTAGGCATCCTGAATAAAAATTCCTTTTTTTTTCTCAAGGGCAAGATGCAGTTGCATCTTTATATTTTCAGGAAGCGTTTCAAAGATACGCTTGTTGATAAATTTTTTAAACGGACCGGTTGCCGCCAGTATGTAAAACTTATTATTTTCGTGTAATGCCGCAAAACCGGAAGCCTCACTGTATAATGCGTCCTCGTCAAGATTGATAATTGATAGCATTTGATCCAGAACGGCGGCCGCAAAATGTTCGATGGAATGTCGACTGAAGATATGTTCGGAAGATTTAATGACCAGTTCCAGAACTCTTCGGGTTTTGTCAATCGTTATAAGATCTTTGTAGGCTCGAAGGGACGCGGTTATTGTTGTGTAAAGTTTCCGGGCGCTGAGTTCCGTCTTTTCTCTGTATTCATTGATGTCATATTCCATTATGATATCTTGTTCCGGAGCTTTTCCGGGTTGCCCTGTGCGAAGAATGATGCGGACAAATCTATTTTTCAAGATTTTACGGATATATTGAACCACTTCAAGCCCGGCCTCGTCTGTTTCCATGACGACATCCAGAAGGAGGATCGCGGTATCCGGATGCTCCTGAATCAGCTTTTTGGATTCTTTGCCCGAATACGCACTTAAAAATTCAAGTTTGCGGCCGTCGAAAGCATAGTCCAAAAAGACCATCTTTGTGATCCGGTGAACCTCTTCCTCATCATCCGCTATCAGGATTTTCCATGTTTTTTCAGGTTTTTTTTTCATGTTTTCAGGCAACAATAAAATCGCTTTTCTCTTGTTTTATTTCATTCACATACGTATTTGCTTTCTGGATACAGGACCACCCGGGAAATATTCTGTGTAAGGAAAGTTCTAAAAGATATTTTACAGTGCAATTTAAAATAATTGTTCAATGGGAAGAATTATTTTTAACATACCGCAACGACCTGGTAAAGATACCTGTGATGTTTGTATTTTTCTATATTAACAATAATCATTGAAAAAATCAATTCAACAAAATTTATTACATTGAATATTCATCAGAAGTCAATTTTTTTGTCCAATGGTGTGCAATATAACATATTACAAGTCTTTTGATTTTTCTTAAAGGTTTTGAATAGTTGTTTTCGGGTATTATGAAACCGAAATGCCTCATTGAAGAGTAACCGGCCTTAAAGAGCTTAAAATCAATGTCGGAATGATATTAAAATCAAATCGTTATTATCTTTATGCCATCCAGGAACGAACCGATGGTATCAATGCCGGCTTGAAATTTTTTTCTCCTGATGTGATGAATTTCATACTGTTATCGGCATTCATTTCATTGCATTTTGATGATTCATAGAGTATAGATCAAGGCAATATCGGCAAGAAGAAAGAGCTCATCAACTAATCTGATGTTTCAAATTCCAGCAAGAACAAAAAACAGGAGGAATAAATCATGAACAAAACAATCGCATTTGTAATCGGGATTCTTTTTATTACCGTTTCAGTTTCTTTTGCTGAATCAAAAGTATCGGGAGATGTTACCAATGAGGCCAATGTCAAAAAATCCGAGAATATTGCCGCGGGTATCAGGTCAACAGCCAACATGGGTTCCGTCACCATGAAGGATTCGGAAGTATCCGGCAAGGTGGCCAATAAGGCTGATGTCAAGAAATCCGCGAATATGGCCATAGGTGTAGGCTCAACAGCCAATATGGGTGCTGTCACCATGAAGGATTCGAAAGTATCCGGCAAGGTTGTCAATGAGGCCGATATCAAAAAATCCCAGAATGTGGCGTTAGGTTTCGGCTCAACAGCCAACATGGGCGCCGTCACCATGCAGGATTCGGAAGTATCGGGGGAGGTCGTCAATAAGGCTGTTGTCAAGAAATCCCAAAATGTTGCCTTGGGCGTTAAGTCAACAGCCAACATGGGTTCCGTCACCATGAAGGATTCAAAAGTATCCGGCAAGGTTGTCAATGAGGCCGATATCAAGAAATCCACCAATATTGCGGACGCATTCGCAACAGCCAACATGGGCGCTGTCACGATGAAAGATTCGGAAGTATCGGGTAAAGTAATCAACAAGGCCGATGTCAAAAAATCCGTCAATTACGCCACTGGTGTAGGCTCAACAGCCAACATGGGTTCCGTGACATCGGAATAGCAGTGAAAGAATGACAAGCTCCATCTCCCAGGCAGGTACGGAGAGAATCCGGCCCTGCCTGGAGTATCAATGTGCGCAGATGCTTTCCCTGGAATCCGGCAGAAAGTGCAAAGGCATTTTTTTTCATTCTCGGGCAGATTGTATTTTTACAAATCCCCTTTTCCGATATTGATGAGGTGTAATTTTTTACGATAAAAATAATAGTTACGGACTAAACGTCGTTTTGCTTGTATTCAGGCGAAAAAACCTGACAGGGCAAGACAGCCTGAGATGACTTTAATGATAATTTTAAAAAAATCCTGAGAGGAACAGGAGGGCGTTATGTGGCATAAATGGCTCAGTATCATTATCATGATCCTGTTCGCCAGCCTGATCGGCAGCGGCAGTGTTTTTTGCGGCGATTTGGATGATGGCATAGCTGTCGATGATAACATCAACAGCTATGATGATTTAGGCGATCCGGAAAAGAACATAAAATTTATCAAGATGAACGCCAAAAGCAATGCCAGAAGAAAACAGAAGTCGGAAGGAAAAGGTTTGGCTGAAGATGGCGGTTCAGGTGGCAAGGGCAGCGGTGCCATGAACAGCGTTGTAATGGGACCAGGCTCGAATGTAAAAGGGGATATTATTATCATCGACGAATCAAAGGGTGAGAAAATACAGATCGTGGAATAAACAGATATATGGTTGTAACTATCTGATTTTTATTATTTTATAAAAGTATCAGTACAAGCGGCGCTGCATTGAATCATTTAAGATATATCAGACAAGGAGAGAAATGAGACACGTAACAGAGGGGGGGAGGAATTCAATAGAGATTCGGTTCACCGTTTTATTGCTGTCTGTCCTTTTTTTTCTGGTTTCTTGTGCCACCGTCGATCCAAGAAAAGTGGATGTGGAATTAAAAGAGGAACCGCCTGAGCAAAAAATTACTTCCTTTACAGAAGCGTTGACAAAGCTTGGAATGATGACTGAGATTTATGGGACAGAAGCCCTGAGAGTTCAGAGCAAGGATATTGCAGATAATACGGGAACTGCCGGCGCAACCGGAGGAGAGATCCCGCGAGATGTTACGGAAATGTTGATGAGTACCCTCAACTCCATCGGCGGGAAAGTAACATTTATTCCATATAATCCTGCTTTTATCCAGAATCAGATGGTAACCGGCTATTCAACATTTGAAAATAAAATGATTCCCGATGTCGTTATAACGGGTGGAATTACCGAATTTGACCGGGGGCTTGAAACAAGAGGAAGCAATGTTGATGCCGGCGCTGCCGCAGAGTTTACAGGTGCCCCTAAATGGGTTCCATCAACTACTGCCGGTGCCGAATACAGTGAGGGCGATAAGACCGGTCTGGCAAGTATCACGATTGATTTTAATATGATCGATTTTCAAACCATGTCGGGTATTGCAAAGATGCAGACCGTGAATACCATTAAAGTTACCAAAGCGGTGAGTGAGAAAGAACTTGGAATAACGCTGTTCGGTCCCACTTTCGGGTTAAAAGGATCCATTAAGAAGGTTCAGGGAAGGCATGCGGCCGTGAGACTTCTTGTGCAACTCAGCATGCTTCAGGTGATAGGCAAGTATATGATGGTGCCTTACTGGAATCTTCTGCCCGAAGCGGATCCGGATCCGGTAGTTTTAGACGCACTGAAAAAATCATATTATGCTATGAATGAGGCAACTCGAATCGTAAAGATTCAGGAGCTTCTTTTTATTCAGGGATATGATGTGACTATAAGCGGTGAAATGGATCAGGGAACGTTGACAGCGCTGCAGGATTTTAAGCCTGGGGCAAAAACGATTGACAAGGATTTATACCTTGCTGTTTTTCAGGCGGTTCCGATTACAGACGAAGTGCTTGAAAGACGCATCGCACTGAACAAGGCTTATGCGGAACTGTTTGATGAAACAGATTCCGAATCCGTAGAGCAGGATATCCAGCCATCACCCGCACAGCAGGAAATACCCAAGGAATCTGTTGAACCGTCTAAAGTCGCACCAGAAGTTGCTGCTGCTCCTGTTCAAAAGGAAGAGAAGAAGTCTTCTAAAGAGAAAAAAACGGGCGGATCCGTGAGAGAAGGATTGGGGGGCAGAATGCTAACGGATGATGAGTGGTAGAAAAATGAAAGGTTATACATCGAGAATTCGGTTGTTTCTGTTTGCCGGATGTTTTCTTTTTTCACTTTTTACACTATCCTGGGCCGGTAATCAGGCAATGGTAGAGGAGAGAACCAGGGAACTGGACGAGTTGAATAAGCAGGCCGTTGAGCAAATTCCAAATCTGCCGCAGGATGGGACGGTTGAGCTCAAAGCAAAAGTCAAACACAGAGAGGGAAAGATTCATTTTGATATCTACCATCAGAAAGTTTACGATGAAAAAGAAAACACAGCAGAACCGGGTGATGGCAGCAGCTCTGATCATGGGACTGTGAAAGAAGGAATTGTCGATATCAATAATCAAAAAGATACTTCAAAAGAAGGGGAGAAAATAGAAAATGATCCCGAAGATAATTAGGAGCCTGATTGTTATTTCAGTATGTATCGGTGTTATGGCGCCTTCCAGCTGGTCCGGGAATAAGAGGATCATGACCATCCGGGCTGCAAAGGTGATGGCGGAAAGAGCTATCGTTGAATCTATTTATGGTTTAAAATTGAGGGCAACGGAAGAAGTAAAAGATATGATCCCTGCAAGTTTTGAAGGATCGACCGAAACCAAGACTCAGGCCGAGATTAAGGGAATTCAATATGATGATATCGTCTATGACCAGGAAAAAGATATTGCCAAGGTTACGGCTTCTGTGAAACTGGATACGATAACCAATATCGACGGAAAGACGATGAACCTTAAAAACAAGGTTTATAGGCGTGTAGGATTTGCCACGTCAACACCGGAAATGGCCGGACCGATCAGAGCTCTTCGTGCTGCAGAGCTTGATGCCTATAAACAGCTTATCAAGCAGATCGTCGGTTTCACACTGGAGAGCCAGACCAAGGTTGAGAACTATATACTGAAATCAGACCTGGTCAAGACCAAGGTCCTTGCAACGCTCTACCTCGCAGAGCTTAAGGATTATGGTTGGGACAAGTATGGTGACGCCTATGTAAAAATGACATTGAACGTAAGTGATATATCTGAAATTATCGGTGAAGGAATTATTGGCGAAGTACAGATTATTGAAGTGGAGGGTCAAGGGTCTCAAGAGGACGATTTTAAGGCAGCCCAGGAATCCGGCAAAAAGAAGGCGGCCCAGGAACCAGCTAAAAAGAAATAGCACGGATAATTCGGAGAACCTAAGATTTTTTTGCCACGGTTGTTATCGATCCCCAGAAGGTTTGCATGGTGCGGTCAATACCAAACCGTGGTTTTTTTGCGAAATGAGCTGTGGAAGCAGAGTTGAAAGGACTTTGGATAAGCTCGATTGGTTTAGGAAAACATCGCGATCCGGAGAAGTTGACGATTTGTAAAAATTAAAGATTTACTAAAATTTTTTTTAAAAAAACGACCGTAAGGGGCTTAAACGGAGAAAATGATTAAAAATGGATCAATTTTATTAAAAAAATTGAAGATTCACTAAAAAATCGTGAAAGCTCAAGTTTTGAATATAATACCTTATAATTATGGATTTTAATTGGTATCGGGATCTAATTTTTTTGATCAGGGCAAAATATGGATGATTTTCGGTATTTTTAATAAAAAATCTATTATTTTAATTGGTTATTTCTAACATTTCAATTTTTCACTGATTTCGGTTAGAACAGGCTCAGCTTGACATTTTTCAATTCTTGTGATTTTTCACCCCTTTCAGTCCAAGGTTGGCTGATCGGTGCAATGAAATTGGAAGTTACTTGGGACACGTTCATAAACGTTAGAAAGGGAACTTATGAGCTTTCGAAAAAGATTATCCTCGGATGAAT
>CAZOEW010000032.1:0-24219 GCA_964578935.1 uncultured Desulfobacterales bacterium
ATCGCGCCCTTGATTACATAAAGGGCAGAGAGCAGTTCAACCGTCCGATAGCCGCATTTCAATCCGTTCGTCATAAAATTGCCGACATGTGCATCAAAATTGAATTTTCGAAGCTGATCACCTATGAGGCTGCGCAACGGTTTGACAAGGGCGCAATCGACCCGAAATTCTCGGCAATGGCTAAAATTGCAGCTACCAACGCGGCCATGGAAGTTACCAATGAGGCGGTTCAGCTTTTAGGCGGATACGGCTATATGACGGAATATGAAATTGAGCACTTCTATCGAGATGCCAAAGTACTGCAGATCAGAGAAGGAAATATCAATGTTCTAAGAGATATCATAGCAGATACAGCTATCGGGAAGTTAAAATAGATCCCGGGATTATTATTCAGGAGAATTGACGATGGATATTCTGAACTATACGGAAGCACACCATGAATTCAGGCAGCGCCTGCGTGCTTTTCTGGAAAAAGAAGTCATACCCTACGCGGAACAGTGGGAACAAGATCATATCGTTCCCAGGGAGATCTGGAATAAAATAGGGCAACAAGGATTTTTATCTACCAGTGTGGCCAAAGAATATGGTGGTCTCGGCGGGGATTTTCTCTATTCAGCCATCGTATGCGAGGAGATGGCGAAAACCGGGCAGACCGGGCTTGCCGCTCCGCTTCACAGTGATGTTGTTGTTCCCTATATACAAGAATATGGTTCAGAAGAGCTGAAAAGAAAATATCTTCCAGGATGCGTGTCCGGAAGCGTCGTCACCGCTGTTGCCATGACAGAACCCGGCGCGGGGAGTGATCTGTCTTCAATCCAAACAACCGCGGTAGAAGAAGGTGATGACGTAATTATTTCAGGCTCAAAGACATTTATTTCAAATGGTATTCATTGTGATATCGTTATTGTTGCCGCAAAGGATCCGGCGATTGAAAACCCTTACAATGCCCTCTCCCTTTATATTGTAGAAAACGGAACTCCCGGATTTGAAAAAGGGAAACAGCTCGAAAAAATGGGATGGCACAGCCAGGATACCGCAGAATTGTTCTTTAATAACTGCCGGATTCCCAAGACCAATATTTTAGGAGAAAAAGGTTACGGATTCCTTATGCTGATGGGCAAGCTCCAGCAGGAAAGGCTCGTCTGTGCCATGGGAGCCGTATATGGTGCCCAGGTTTGCCTTGACGGAATTGTGGAGTACTGCAAAAAAACAAGCGATGCATCCGGGAAGCCGCTTTCCAAATCCCAGGCCGTTCAGTTCGCTCTTGTTGAAATGGCAACCGATGTAAAAATCGGAAGAACCTTTGTCGATAAGTTGATCGTTGATCATATGGAAAAAAAAGACATTAAAACAGAGACTTCCATGGCAAAATTCTGGATGACCGAGATGACCAATCGGATGATTGGAAGATCCCTTGAAATCATGGGTGACTTTGGAACTGTGGAAACAAACCCGTTATTGCGTGGGTGGCGCGATGCAAGGGTTACTTCTATTTTTGCGGGTACCAATGAAGTCATGAAGTTCATTATTTCAAAATTAATGCAGTTGTAAGCAGTTTTTTACTGGTTTCCCCAAGCCAATCGATTATGGCGAGATGAAATTTTAAATTATTCAAACGCGAAGGAGATTAACCATGGCAGACATTAGATTTGACGGCAGAGTTGCTATCGTAACCGGCGCCGGCGCCGGTCTTGGAAGGACTTATGCACTTTCCCTTGCTGCAAGAGGGGCAAAAGTGGTTGTCAACGATCTGGGCGGTGCCCGTGATGGTTCAGGTTCAAGCACCAGTGCCGCAGATATGGTTGTTAAAGAGATTAAAAAAGCAGGCGGCCAGGCTGTTGCAAACTATGATTCCGTTGCAACCGTCGAAGGTGGTGAAAACATTGTTAAAACCGCAGTAGACACTTTCGGGAAAATTGATATTGTTATCAACAATGCCGGTATACTCCGGGATAAAAGCTTTGTAAAAATGACAGAGGAGGAGTGGGATCTTGTACTGGCCGTTCACCTGAAAGGTGCTTACTGTGTAACCCAGCCGGCTTTCAGAATTATGAGGGAAAATGGCTACGGAAGAATTATCAATACCGCTTCAGGGGCGGGACTCTATGGAAATTTCGGCCAGAGTAATTACTGTGCCGCCAAAATGGGTGTTGTCGGTCTGATGAACAACATTGCTATTGAAGGTGCAAAATACAATATCAAATGCAATACCATCGCCCCCATCGCGGCATCACGTCTGACCGAAGACATTATGCCGCCGGATCTGTTTAAAAAGCTTCAGCCTGAATTCATTACTCCGCTGGTGCTCTACCTGGTTTCCGAAGACAATCAGGCAACAAAAATGATCTTCAACTGCGCGGCAGGATGGTTCAGCAGGACTGAAATTCTGTGCGCCCCGGGTATATGCATTGGCGATGGCAAGAGAGAAATACCCGTCGAAGAGATACGAGACAACTGGGAAAAAATCATCAGTCTGGATAACGCCAGACAGGTCAACAATGTTGGTGAATCTTTCGCGTTCTTAGGGCCTTTGCTGGCCTGATAAATTGAGAAAACAGGTTGGCTTCCGGAACAAAATTGTCGGGACACGTTACATAAGACCAGGAAATCACGGAGGTTAAAAATGGTTGGTATTACATCGTACGGGGGGTATATCCCTCGATTAAGGTTAAACCGGGGGGTCATTTACGGAACAAATGCATGGATGGCACCCGGACTGATTGGCTCTGCAGGAGGCGAACGCTCAATGGCCAACTGGGACGAAGACAGCCTTACAATGGCTGTTGAAGCTGCAAGAGACTGTATTGCAGGGTTTGATAAAACAACAATCGATGCGGCATATCTGGCATCCCTCAATCTTCCTTTTGAAGACAGACAGAATAGCGGTATCATGGCGGCGGCGTTGAATCTTGAGGAAAATGTCGAATCCGCAGACTTTACGGCATCAACTCGTGCCGGCCTCTCCGCGGTCATCTCAGGAATAAATGCCGTTAAAACAGGAGACTATCGAAATGCTCTGATAGCGGCAGGTGACCGGCGTATCACGAAAATGGCCTACCTGCATGAGCTTTGGGCTGGTGACGGTGCCGCGTCCCTTCTTATCGGCTCTAAAAATGTTATCGCTGAATTCAAAGGAGCGTATTCCATTACAGACGACTTTGTCGATCATTTTCGCGGCCAGGGGCAAACGTTTGATTACAACTGGGAAGAAAGATGGATCAAGGACGAGGGTATCGGGAAGCTGGTTCCAAAAGCCATCAAAGGTGTTTTAGATAAAACAGGCGTTGAGGGAAAAGAGATAGCCCGCTTTGTCATGCCGTGTGTTTTCGGGATCGCTCCGGTTCAAATCGCAGGTGGTTTTGGCATCACCCCGGACAAGGTTTCAGATAACATGCACATGGTATGCGGCGATACAGGTTCGGCCCATCCTTTGGTAATGCTGGTTTCCGCTCTTGAAACCGCGGCACCCGGAGACAAGATTCTCGTTGCGGCTTTCGGCCAGGGGGCTGTCGCGATTCTTTTCGAAGTCACTGAAAATATAACCAAACTTTCAAAAAGAAACGGGATATCCGGCTCCCTCGCGGACAAGAAAGATGAGTTGAATTACATAAAGTTTCTATCACATCGTGGACTGCTGAATCAGGACTGGATGATGAGAGCGGAGGGGAATTATAAAACAGCACTTACAACGCTCTACCGCAACCGAAAAATGATTCTTGGAATGGTCGGCGGTAAATGCACCAAGTGCGGGACCGCTCAGTATCCCAAGGCAGAAATGTGTGTTAATCCGGAATGTGGTGAAATCGGCACCCAGGAAGACTGTGAATTCGCAGATCAGCCGGGGAAAATAAAATCCTATACATCGGACCTTCTGACTTATACCCTGGATCCGCCCGCACATTACGGAATGGTAACATTTGAAAATGAGGGCCGGAGCATGTTCGATTTTACGGATTATGAGCAGGGGAAAATAGAAGTAGGACTGCCGGTTAAAATGGTGTTCAGGATCAGGAATTTTGACAAGCCAAGGGGTTTTACCCAGTATTACTGGAAAGCCAAACCGGTTATTTCAAAGAAGGAGGCGTAAAATGGCTGATGGAATAAAAGATAAAGTCGCTATACTGGGAATGGGCTGCTCCAAGTTCGGTGAAAGATGGGACTGCGGCCCGGAACAGCTTATGATTGAGGCTTTTCAGGAATGCATTGAAGATGCGGGAATTGACAAAAGTCAAATCCAGGCAGCATGGTTCGGTCAATGCTATGATGAAATCGGAACAGGTAAAGGATCACTTGGACTGCCTTTTGCCCTGCGATTGCCTTACATCCCCGTAACCAGGGTTGAGAACTTCTGCGCCACCGGGACCGAGGCTTTTCGAGGGGCTGTTTATGCGGTGGCTTCCGGTGCATGTGATATCGCACTCGCACAAGGCGTTGAAAAATTAAAAGATACCGGATATGGCGGGTTGCCGGCCATGGACAGCGCCAACAGCGGTTCTCTGACCGGACAGGTAATGCCCAATATCTCAGCACCAGGTGCATTTGCTCAGCTTGCAAGCGCGTACAGGGCGAAACACAACATCAGTTACCAGGATCTCAAGAGAGCCATTGCGCAGGTATCGGTAAAAAGTCACGCGAATGGATCGAAGAATCCCAAGGCACATCTGAGAAAACCGGTCAGTATTGAAAAGGTAATGGCTGCTCCGATCATTGCTGATCCGCTGGGTCTTTTTGACTGCTGCGGCGTCAGTGACGGATCCGCGTGTGCCATTGTTACCACACCGGAAATTGCGAAAAGCCTGGGTAAAACAGATCTGATTACGGTAAAAGCAATTCAACTGGCAGTCAGTAACGGTCAGGAACAATCGTACAAAAGCTGGGACGGATCATACTTTGCAACGACCAGAAATGCGGCCAGGCGCGCATACGAGGAAGCGGGTATCAAAAATCCGAGAGAAGAGATCAGCATGCTCGAAGTACACGACTGTTTCTCTATCACTGAGTTTGTAACCTATGAAGATCTTTACATATCACCGGAAGGCGGCGCCTTGAAAGATGTAATGGACGGGTTCTACAATGCGGACGGCCAGGTTCCCTGCCAGATTGATGGCGGCCTGAAATGTTTTGGACATCCCATTGGCGCATCCGGCCTCAGAATGCTCTATGAAATGTATCTGCAGCTCCTGGGGAAAGCCGGTGAAAGACAGCTCCGTGATCCGAAAATCGGGCTGACCCATAACCTGGGCGGTTTTCCGTTCTCAAATGTCAATGCCATTTCTATTGTAGGACGCTACAAGTAACACAAAATCATCATGCCTCCGTATGCAAAACGCATGCGGGGGCATGATTTTTAATGTGTTACATAATCTATCTATTATGTAAAAACCTTCCCCTTTTTTAGTCAATTTATTCCACAAAATCAAGTTTCTGGTCTTTTGTTCAATCTACTTAACTATTGGATATCCTTAGATTCAAATTTCTTTTCCTGCAATTTGGTACAACCTTTGCTTCAAAACGTAGTCAACAGCAAAAGCGATTGAATTGAAAACCTTTTGACAAAGAGTTAACGATTGCTTTACACAACACAAACGTGAAAAACAGTTGCCGGTTCAGCGGAATTGTTTGTAAAAAATAAAGGAGATGACTACTTTGAAAGAGATGCTATCCAGAAACGGAGACAGGCGGACCAATATCGACCGGCGAATCATATCCTATGATCTGTATATTCCGGAACGAAGATCAGGAAAAGAAAGAAGAAATGGTGCTGATCGAAGGCAGAAGGCCAAAAGTCTGCAAAGATAAGATCGTTATCATTTTTTAAAAATATCCTACAACTCTTCGACTTGCTATCAACCATCGCGTTTATCTTTTAAAATCAATAAGGTTGCGCCTATATAAAAAGCTGCGGGTATCGAAAAACCGGCAGCTTTTTTGTGAAGCATACAGCTTGCTTTGATTCAACCCGATTCTAAAAGTTGAAAATATTCTTCTTCTGTAATGATCCGGGCATTTACTTCCCTGGCTTTCCTTATCTTACCGGCACCCGCCTTTTCACCGCATACCAGATAATCTGTTTTTGTATTGACGGCAAGCTGCACCCTTGCGCCTATATTTCCGGCATGCGCTATCATGTCCTCCCGACTGCCCTGTTTCATTTTTCCGGTAAACACGATCCCCTTTCCGAAGATCGGACTGTCTGAAACTTCTTTTTCATCTTCAAGAGGCGTTCTTTCCAGGTTAAAGCCGAGGTTCATCATATGCTGCATCTCATCCCAGATCTTTTGGATGCCGTTTACAATCGATTCGCTGGTTTTTCCGCCAAAGCCATGTATTTTTATGATATCTTCACTGGTTAACTCTCCGAAACGCTCAAGACGGAAATGGGTCAGAAGCTTCCGGCTATCACCGGTACCCAGATCCGCAATTCCGAAAGCAGCCAGAAATCGCCAATCCTCTACAGATTTCTCCCTGCTTGTCCGGAGTGCATTATAAAGATTTTTCGACTGAACAGGACCAAATCCGACCGCAAGGAAATCTTCCTCTTTCATCAAATAGATCTTTTTGAGGCTGTCATATCCTTTTGAAACCAGTTTCTGAATCGTTTTGATGCCGAACCACTCGGCTGTTCCCAGAATTTTAAAAAAATGAATGACCCCTTGCTCTACCTGAGCAGGGCAGGAAGATACCGTGCATTTTAAAAAATCATTATCCCACAGAAGAATTGAATTACAGGAAGGACACTTCTCCGGAAGTTCAATCTGAAAAGAAGGCTGGATGACGCTTTCCAATTTGGGTATCACCTCGCCGCTTCTTATGATTTCGATTTCCGCACCAGGTCCAATTCTTTCCGCTTTGACCTTGCCGGCATTGTGAGCCGTAACCCGTTTGATTGTGGCACCTGAAAGAGATACCGGAAAAATTTCCATAACCGGTGTAACGTTTCCGGTTCTGCCGACCTGCCAGATAACATTTCTAACAGTCGTTACAGCGGTCTCCCCCTTTGTTTTTAAAGCGATCTGCCAGCGATAATGATGCGCGGTTGCTCCCATATGCTCCCGAACCCGCTCATCCGTCACACTGACCACCATGCCGTCAATTGGGTAATCGGTTTCACTGCAAAGCGCTTCGGTTACCTCTCCTATCTGATTCAGAAGTTCTTCTGCCGTTCCGGTCCAGGATTTAAGTTTTATATACGGGACAAAGTGCACCGCCCTGTCTTGAATTGCTTTTTCAGCAAACGTATTGAGAGTATCGGAATTTATAATTCCAACCACCAGATTACGGGGATGTTCAAAATGTTCTGACAGGTGTTCCTCAAAATAGGATTTCAGAATAACGATTTCACCAATTCCCAACCCTCTGCCTCCGATCGGATAAACCCCTTTTTGATAGGCACTGCTTATTTCATAGCCGATCTCACCGTTCCCTCTCGATGCGAATACCTTTCCGTCATCTCTCCCGGCAAGGCCATCGAGCTTGGGCATGACGGAAAAGAAAATCTTTTGAATCTCGATTTCAGCCGCTTCTTTTTTTACCCGGAGGACAAACCGTTCCAGATCTTCTCTGGAATAAGCCTTCTCAATCGACAGCATGGGAACCGGATGCCGAACCTCTCTTTTGGTTTTGAACTCTTCCGGTTCTACTCTGTTAAGGAAGGGGTTGAAGGGATCGATAGATCTGAGTTCCTCCACCAGTCGATCATATTCCGTATCACTGATAAGAGGCTCTCCGTTTCTGTAAGCAACGTTATACACCTCCAGTTTTTTTACAATTTGTTCGACTCCGGCTTTATTGTCAGGCATAATTTCGTGATTACCCCTTGAATCGCCTTACAGTTTTTTTTAAACCGATTTTCACCAAATCCAGGCTTCCATGTTAAAGTTGACAGCTCATCGGACACAACCAGTATGGCCCCGACATCCACTTTTCTGAACATTCCAACCGTAAACAGAGCGGATGTCTCCATTTCAACTGCCAGAATATTTTTCTCCTGGTAGAAAAGGACCTTCTCGGTTGTCTCTCTGAAAGCAGCGTCCGTTGTCCAAACAACCCCTTCATGATAGGAAATCCGCTCTTTGGAAAAAGTCTCTTTTATCAGGGAAAGGGTATTCGTTGAACAAAAAACGGTTTGACCGGTATTCTCTCCATAATGGAGTGAAGTGCCTTCTTCGATTACGGCCCCTGTTGGAAGAACAATATCCCCGATTTTTACCTTCCTTGAGATCGCACCGCACAATCCAAAAAAAACAACTCTTCTGGAACCCCATGCGATCAGCGTTTCAAGGAGGAGAACAGCATAGGGAGCTCCGATTATCGGACCTACGATTGAGTACCGCAGGCCATCCCGATCGATCGTACAACACCGGCTTATCATCAGGCTGGAAAAATCATCCGGCGCCGCGCCCAGAAGCGTGCATATTGCATTCATGTCTTTGTTTGATGATACCAGTATTGCCAAAGGCCCGGGGTCAGGGGACTTGTTTCCTTTTGCCGGATTAATGACCGTCTCAGCGGATTTCATGTTTTAAAGACCGTTCATCTTCTTATTCAGGCCGCGTCAGTTTCTCAAGGTCGTCCTTGACTTCATCAATAATATTATAGAAAAATTCCATATCCTCAACCGTCAACCGACCTGCCTTTGAAGGAGCCCTGTCTGTTCCATCTATTTTCTTTAAAATACGCGGACCGATCTGAACCTTGGGCTTCGCATCGCCATACTGATTGATTGAAATGAGAAGGCCGGTTTCCTCACATTTCCACTGCTTCAACATCTTATCTTTATCCGGATCAAAAGCCATCTTGTTGCCTCCTGTATATTCAAAAATTCATATTTGTATTCCAATTGTCTGTTTCCCGAGAGCTTACGTTGATATTCGGGAAAAATCAGCGATATCCTCAAAAAGCCCCGCGATACCGGATAGAAGCGCAAGCCTGTTGTTTCGTATATCCGGATTGTCCGCCATCACCATTACACCGTCAAAAAAAGAATCTACAAAGTCACGCAGACTCGATATTTCGATCAGGGCCTTATCAAAATTTCCTTGAAAAAGATGGTTGCGGACCTTCAAACCGACATTCCTGTAAGCATCGTACAATGAAGACTCACAGCTTTCTTCAAAAAGAGATGGATCCACCTCCTTTTTTTGAAAATCATCCGCTTTTTTAAGAATATTTACGGCTCGTTTAAAGGCCACGGCAAGAGGCTGAAAATCCGGTTTGTTTTTCATTTCTTCCAGGGCCTTTACCCGTTCTCGAACATCCGGCACATTGTCTATCGAGACAGAAGTCACCGCTGCAATAAAATCCTTCTGAAACCCCTCTTCCGCGAGCATATGAGAAATCCGATCCCTGAAAAAGATATAAATCCGATCTGCTGTTTCCCGGATCTTGTCGCTATCCTTTTCTCCAAAAAGACCGATACTCTCCATAATGAGATCTTTTAAGGAAAAGGAAAAGCGGTTTTCCTGAATAATCTGGATAATCCCGATCCCCTGCCTTCGGAGAGCATACGGGTCAGATGCTCCAGTCGGTATCAATCCAACCTGAAAACACCCGCAGATGGAATCGATCTTGTCCGCAATCGCGAGGAAGGAGCCCGTAATGGTTCCGGGTAGCGGAGCGCCTGAATAAACCGGCCGATAGTGTTCTTCAACTGCTGTTGAAACCGCATCCGGCTCACCTGCCTTTTCGGCATAGACTCTGCCCATAATACCCTGAAGTTTAGGAAACTCGACAACCATCTGACTCACAAGATCCGCCTTGCACAGCCATGCTGCCCTGCCGACATGTTGTTTTATCTCACGGCTGCTTCCGGTCTTATCCGCCAGATACTCGCCGAGATTTCGCACACGAACCGACTTTTCATAAATAGAACCCAGTTTTGCCTGAAAAAGAACCCCCTTCAACTTCTCGACCAGATCCTCCATGCTGGTTTTAAGATCACTCCGATAAAAAAACATCGCATCTTCAAGCCTTGCTCTCAAAACCCGCTCATGTCCCGTTGCCACAAGCTCCATGTCCTTTGCACGCGTATTGTTGACAGCGATAAAACAGGGCTTGAGACAATCGCTTCCATCAACAACGGCAAAATATTTCTGATGCTCCCGCATGGCCGTGATCAGAACCTCCTTTGGAAGTTCAAGAAACTTCGTATCGAATTTCCCGGCAACCGGAACCGGGTATTCAACGAGGTTTGTAACGATATTGATCAATTCATCATCCGGCTGAAATTTTCCTTCAAGGCCTTTGGCAACATTCGCGATCATCTCTTCAACCATTTTCCTTCGCCTGCCGATATCCGGAATGACATATGCGTTCTCAAGGGCGGGAACATATTGATCCGGGATTTCAATTCTAATCCGACCGGATGCCATAAATGGATGCCCCATCACGTAACGACCGCTTTTTATTCTTCCGATTTCAAAAGCGATTACCCTTTCCCCCAGAAGTGCCAGGACTGACTGAATCGGCCTCGCAAACAATATGTTCATATCAGACCATTTCATGGACTTCGGGAAGGGCAGAGATAAAATCACCTCCGGCAGAATCGTTTTTAAAATTGTTTTTGTCGCTAGCCCTTTTTCAGTTTGAACCGCTGTAAGGTAGCGGCCCTTGTCCGTCTCCCTGGTTCCGAGTTTTTTTACCGGGACACCGACCTTTTCGGCAAATTTCACGGCGGCAACGGTTGGATTGCCTTTTTCGTCAAACCCCACGCGCTCCGGAGGACCGGTAACTTCAATTTTCCTTGGCTCCTGCCTTTCCGCTACATCCAGTATTTCAACGGCCAGCCTTCTCGGGGTTCCGAAAATGCTTGCTTTCCCGTGGGAAATACGAGCCTCGTCCAATTTGCGTTGAAGGCTTTCAGACAGAGACTGTAAGGCCGGATCTATATATCCGGCCGGCATCTCTTCTGTTCCGATTTCAAGTAATAAATGCTTCATAATCTCCTCTATTTTTCAACCGGCCTGATGATCGCCGATACCCGTAAAATCCTCTGCACCTCACAAATCCTGCCGATCAAGAAGCGGAAATCCCATCTGCTCTCGCTGGTTAAGATATGCCTCCGCACAAGCCCTTGCGATATTTCGAATGCGTGCAATAAATCCGGTTCTCTCCGTAACGCTGATTGCGCCTCTGGCATCCAGCAGGTTAAAGGCATGAGAACATTTCAGGCAATATTCATAAGCTGGAAGCACCAGCGCTTTCCGGATGGTTCTCAATGCCTCGGCCTCATACTTATTGAAAAGATCATGCAGCATTTCCACATCCGCAACCTCAAAATTATACGTTGACCCCTCCACTTCTTCCTGATGATGGACATCACCGTAGCGTATACGGTTATTCCACTTCAGATCGTAGACATTATCAATCCCCTGAAGATACATGGCGATCCGTTCCAGACCATAAGTAATCTCGACAGATATGGGATGGAGTTCAATGCTTCCCGCATGCTGAAAATAGGTAAACTGGGTAATTTCCATTCCGTCCAGCCAGACTTCCCAGCCGAGACCGGATGCGCCCAGCGTGGGAGATTCCCAGTCATCCTCGACAAAACGGATATCATGCTCCAGGGGATCAACTCCAATTGCTTTAATGCTCTGCAAATAAATCTTCCGGATATCAACAGGAGATGGTTTCAGGATTACCTGGAATTGATAATAATGCTGAAGCCGATTCGGATTTTCACCGTACCGGCCGTCAGTTGGACGCCTTGACGGCTGTACATAAGCAACGTTCCAGGGCTCCGGGCCAAGGGCTTTGAGAAGTGTCGTCGGATGAAATGTCCCGGCGCCTACCTCTGAATCATACGGCTGAACCAGTACACAGCCTTTTTTGGCCCAGAATCTCTGCAGCGTAAGTATAACATCTTGAAAAAGCATTTTTTCCCTCTTCTACATCAAAAAAATAAACCCGGTCCTATTCTTTTTTAATAATCTCAAGCCCTCTTGAGTCGATTGTCGCATTCAGCAGAAAAGCTTCTTCTCTTTCCAGAAGCATTTCCCGCCATGCCTCTTTCAAACGGTTTATGTCTGCGGAATCACCAATGGCCCAGAGACAACCACCTCCTCCGGCACCTGTAAATCGTGCCCCGCAATGATTCTGTATCGCGGCTTCAACCAGTTTTTTCCCCAGATTGTCCAGCACATCCGGAGTCATTTCCGTTCTGATAGCTGTTTCCCGGAGCATGAATTCAGATGCATCTTTATAATTATGTTCCATCAGTGAATCAATAAATTTTTTAGTGCATGAGATAATCTCCCGCCATTCCCGCCTGAATTTGCCCGAAAGGAACTGCTTAACCCACCTGCTGTTTATATTTACGGATTCGTGAGGAACTCCGCAATACGCCACCGCAATATGTTTTTCAAGTTCCCCGTGTTCCTTTTCAGGAAGTATCTCCATCCTCCTGAAGGGCGGGTCATTAATCCTTGCCGGCCAATGCCAGGCATTCACACCGCCGAAAACCGCCGCAAGCTGGTCCTGGAATCCGCATGGGACGCCTGCGGTACACTCTTCAAGGGCATGAGCCAGTATGGCGATATCCGATTTGGACAACACGTTTTTTCCTGATTCATCAAATGCCGCTGAAAGGGCTGCTATCAGTGCTACGCCTGCTGCTGAAGAACCACCCAATGCACTTCGAGGTGGTGATGATGAGTCAATAAGGATGTGAACGCCTCCTGCCCTGAAATAAGCTGCAATGGCAAACATCAACCCCATCGGATGGTCGAATGGGACTTCATCAATAGAAAACTGTGCGTCCTGAAACCCCTTTGAAGAGATCCGGACCATTTTATCGTCAAAAGGAAGCAGCTCGACACGTGTCGGCAGTCTCAATGCGATATTGAACGTACAAGGCTCAAGGTGCCTCAGCGGAAGATGAAACGTTTTGATGTCCAGCGTTCCACCAAGATCGATCCGGCAGGGAGCAGATGCTTCAACATGTTTTGATTCAAGAATCTTACGCAGTCTGTTTTTCATATATTCCCCGATATTGTCAGGTTTTACGAATTTTTCTCAAAAAATTCAAACTCTTGGGTTCCCGTCCCATCTGAAAAGATACAAATTTTTCTATAAAGTCAAGGCCTTCAACAGTCGCGCGGGAAGTAAATCTGATTCTCTCCGCTTTTTTCAGATCGCCGCTGTTGACCCACATAAGCTGCTTTAACGTTCCTTTTGACAGTTCATGGCTTTCTGAACGATGAGTCCGGCAGTTCCGGCATAAAATTCCACCCTTTGAAAAACTTACATATATCCTGCTGTCGCTGAAACGATCAATACTTGTCCGGCAGTTGCTGCACTCCGTAAGATTGGGTGCAAGGCCTGAAAGGTCCAGAAAACGCATTTGAAATAATATGCTTGAAGCTTCTCCGGAAAGACGGCCTTGATTCAAAAGGCCGAAAGCATACTTCAGCAGGGTATACAGGTCATTCTGCGGTTTACCCTCTTCAACCCAACTGATGATTACTTCTGCAAAGTAGCTTGCGTAAGCTGTTTTTAATATATCGGAGCGAATGTGTGAAAAAGGTTGAACAAGATCGGCCTCCGTCAAAACAGGCAATTTGCTTCTACCCGTTTTACCCGTGATATTGAGAATGGAAAAAAGCTCCAGAATTCCTGAAAATCGTTTAATGCTTTTCTTGGCATTTTTGGCGATGAAAGATACTTTACCATGACCTTCTGTCATGAAAGTGATAATCAGATCATAATCACCGTAATCGAACCGCCGGAGCATTATAGCAGAGGTTGAAAAATCCGACATGCCTTACATACTCAAGAATATGGTGGCAATCTCAAAGTAGAAGAGAACGCTGATGATATCAATTGCCGTGGTAACAAAAGGCCCGGTGGCAACGGCCGGATCAATATGCAGTCTGGCAAAAACCATGGGTACCAGGGAACCCACAAGAGCCGCAATGGACATGGAAGATACAACTGCAAGACAAACTGAAACAGCAAGGGCTTCTCGGCTGTATTGAATCTGTGCCACCATGCCGATTATGATACCATAAACAAGGCCCAGGATTAAACCGATGGATAGCTCTTTAAAAACAACCGGCCACAGATCCCGTATATTCAATCTTCCTGTGGCCAGACCCCGCACAACAATCGTGGAAGATTGCGTGCCGATGTTGCCTCCCATTCCCATAATAACGGGTATAAATGCTGCAAGATAAGTGAATCGGATCAGACTTTCCTCAAATCGTCCGATAACGTAAAAAGCTACAATACCACCAAAACAACTGGCAAAAAGCCAGGGCAGCCGAATCCGGGTACTTCGCATAATGGACTTGGTTTCAACAAACTCCTCGCCCACACCAGCCATTTTCAATATATCTTCAGTCGCTTCCTGCCTGAAAATGTCAATTACATCGTCTACAGTGACGATACCTACGAGATGCCGTTTTTCATCAACAACAGGAACAGCCAGTATGTCATACCTCGCGACGATCTTTGCCACCTCTTCCTGGTCCACGCTGGTTTGAACGGAAATGACATCCGTTGTCATAAAGTCCTTTAAGGGTGTAGCCGGAGCAACCACAACAAGCTGTCTGAGGGAAATCACTCCCACAAGGCTGCCATATTCATCTTCCACATACAGGTAGAAAGGCATCTCCACATCCTGATGTTCGGTCTGTATGGATTCGATCGCCTCTTTTGCTGTCATATCCTGATTCAAGGCGATAAACTCCGGGACCATGATACCACCGGCTGTATCATCATCATACCGGAGCAGCTCCTCGACCTCATCGGATTCTTTCTTCTCCATTCTTTCTAAAATGGCATCCGATTTTTCAAGGGGAAGTTTTCCGATCAGATCGGCAACATCATCGGTTTGCATATACTGCAGAATATTTACAAGAAGGTCAATGTCCAGACCTTCTATCAAATCAAGCAACGTATCTTTATCCAGTTCGCTGAGAAGAATTCCTTTTTTTTCGACATCATCGATCATATTAAACAGCTTTCTCTGGCTGTTCAACGAGAGGGATCGGAAAACTACTGACAGATCAGCCGCATGCGTTTTATTTACAATTTTGCGCATATGAGTGATGGCACCCCGCCTCATCAGACGCTTGATGCTGTCAACCAGGATTTTATTTCGTTCGCTCAGCATTGGCTTCCATCTGTTACATTTTTTTAAATTACGGCAATTGCAGTGTCGTCAATTGCCCGCTCTTCCCGAAAATGGTGACCGGCTTTTCATTTAAAGTCAACTTAACGCCGCCTGCGTCACCAATCAAAATATTAAAAATCGACAATGCTTCAAGTTCCAGCCGATCACCTGGAGCCAGCATATATTCCTCAGGAGACTTATCATCAACGATAATCTTGATCCAGGTTTCATCAACCGCCTCGATTAACAGCCTGTGCTTAACCGGTAACGCTGAATCAACCTCCGCAGTCGGCTCAACTTGCTCGGCAATTTCAACGACTGCGTCTTCCTGCTTCAGGTCCTTACTGTGGATCTCCGGTTGTTTTTTCCCCGGAAATCCTGCTTTCTCGGATGTAAAATAAAGGGATATCAAGATGATACACGCAAGTGTTCCGAAGGATAACAAAATATGAATCCAAAATTTTGAGCCTCGTCTCAATATTCCGCCTGAAGCCGCAGCAATCTTCCTTTCCTGTAAACTTTCGCAATAACTCTGAACCGCTATTTCTCTATCCGCTCCAACGACATCCGCATACAACTTCAAGAAACCCTTTACAACTGTGGGGCTTGGCAATTGTTCATGGTTCTCTTTCTCAATGTTGGAAAGTACACGCATGGAAATTTTTGTAGCCGCGGAAATATCCTCCAGAAGAAGCCCCTCACTGATTCGAAAGCTTGCAAGGTATTTGCCAAAAGATATGTTATTGTTATCCGAGGTCATCGCGATACCTGACTTTTTCTGCTTTTTGAGTTTTTATTCACCAACACGCTTGTGTCTATTTATTATGACGGACACGCAACCATCAAAAAATTATTTTAATATGCGCTTCCTTTCTCAAGTTATCAAGCCATGATTTCAGCGCCTCATCAAGCATCTTGTTATAGAGCTCTTCTTCGATTTCGGGAAAAGCTTCTTCAAAGGTTTTCCCCGGGGTCTTCACGATGTTTTCTATGAAAAACAGTTGATATCCATGCTCTGTACTTAAAATATCCGTATAACTTCCAACCGGCTTGCCCGTGATCGCATCCCTTATCTGCGGAGAAAGTTCCGTCAATTTGAAGAGCCCCAGATCCCCGCCGCTGCCCGCCAGGGATGATTCAGAATACAATCGTGCAAGTGTCTCGAAAGACTCCCCTTTTTCAAGTCTTTCCCGAAGCGCCTCCATGCGTAACCATGTTTCCTTTTTTTGCTCATCGCTTTCAAAATCAGAAACCTTCATAATAATATTGCGCAGATGGTATTCAACCGTACCGGAGTATTCATTCCGGTGTTGTTCATAGTATGCCATGGAATCTTCCCGGGTTATGACAAGTTTTGATTTCACCTTGTACTCAAGAAGTCTCTGCCTTTGAATTCTCTTTTTGATCTGTTGACGATACTGCTTCAGTGTCAATCCTTCCCTCTCCAAACTTTCCCGAAGCTGCTCGTCAGTCATAAAATTTTTCTCTTTGACACGCTCTACCTGGCTGTCAATCTCTGGTTCACTGACGGTTATTCCGGCTTTTTTGATCTCCTGATCCGTGAGCTTCTTATCAATAAACTGTTCAATAATCTCTTTTCGAGCGTCGAACAGCATCTCTTTTTCTCTTCCGGATACATTCCCATATGCCCGAATCTTTTCAGCATACGGCCCATAGATTTCTTCAACCTCAGAAAGGGTCACGATATCATCATTTACAATAGCAACAATCCGGTCAATAATTTTTGGTTCATTGTTCTCTGCACATGGAGCAGCAGAAGCTGAAATTATAATCACATGAATAAACGCAATAAAAAAAAATTTAAAAAAGACGTTCATATCTGAAAGACTCCATTATTTTATACCCTGCCCGAGGATCTTCTTCCACAGTTCCTTGTTTATCTCAATCTTATACTCTTTTCTTGTATTCTTTATCCAGCTTTTATATTCTTTTTCCGCTTTTTCTCTGCGGATTATTTTAACGACGACCTCATTCGTATCGGTTGAGCTGTCCCTCAGATTCGACTCCGGATTCTCACCTGTTGAACTTTCCTGATAGTATTTCGAAATATCTTCCTTAGTTATCACAACCCGATCCCGTATCTCAGATGAAACCACTTTTTCCATTAACATTCTGATTTTCAGCCTGTTTCTCCAGTTGTCATAGGAAACCGCATTTTCAAGAAAAGTTTGCTCAAATTCATTGTCAGGATAATCCTTCTTGATTTCGTTAACCGTTTTATCCATTTCAGAATCCGAAACCACAATCTGAAGCTCTTTTGCTTTCTGCAGAAGAATCATTTCCTCAATCAGCTGGTTCAGAAGGCGCAACTTCATTTTTCTTACGATACTCGCGTCCTGAATTTCCGGGTGCGGATATTCGGCAATCGAAATTTCGAAAGCCTTGTTAAAATCAAAATCAGTCACAATCTGATCACCAACCCGTATGAGGATTCTCACCTCTCTTCCCGATTTGGATCCTGAGCATCCTGCTGCTGCGAAAATAAACAGACAGACCCCGATAAAAAACAATACAATAACCGTTTCGAATCGATTCATGGATAGCCGAACGCAACCTTCTTTTAATATTACGATTTTCTTCGCTCCTGAAAATAGATTTTTAGCGGTTAACATGCCGGGCAATTTCTTTCAAGATGTTTTTAATTTCAGCCATCGACCCATGAATCCCGGTCCGTGCAAGATTCACCTTTAAAACATGATCTGGTGTAAATTGATATTTTTTAGGATCCGCGGCAACCAGATCAACAAGACCAAACGGGTGTTTCTGGTGAATCTCTGAAAAAGCCAGAGATAGATTTCTTTCCGAAACGTCAAGGCGTTTTACTCCGCCATGTATCGACAAAATCTTCAGCATGATTTTCATGAGCAGATTTGCAGCCTCATCCGGGAGCGGACCGTAACGGTCGATTATCTCTTCTTTAAAGTCTGATATTTCCTTTAGTTCAATCATTTTAGCAAGACTTCGATAGGCGGAAAGCCGCTGATCAATATCCGGGATATACGATTCCGGCACATAAGCGGACATGGGCAGATTGATTTCAGGCTCCAGCTTTTCGATAACCGGCTCACCTTTCAGCTCCGATATGGCATTCTCCATGAGCTGCAAAAACATATCATAACCAACCGCGGCAATATGACCTGATTGTGAAACACCGAGCGCGGCGCCGCCGCCTCTGATCTGCAGGTCGCTCATGGCGATTTGAAACCCTGAACCAAGATCACTGTGCTCCATAAGCACTTTCAGCCTTTTTTGAGCATTTTTTCCGAGAGCACTTTCCTTGTGTATAAAGAGATATGCATACGCCTGTTGATCCGCACGCCCGACCCTCCCGCGAAGCTGATAAATCTGCGCGAGTCCGAATCTGTCAGCCCGATTAATCAGTATGGTGTTTGCCGAAGGTATATCCAGACCGGATTCCACAATCGTTGTACACACAAGCACATCGATTTCCCGGTTAACAAACCGGATCATAACATTTTCCAGCTCCTCCTCGGTTAAACGTCCATGTGCCACGCCAATCCTTGCTTCAGGAACGAGCTTTTGAACCAGATCCGCCATTTTGTTAATGGAATGTATATTGTTATGAATAAAAAAAGTCTGCCCGCCTCGTTTCATTTCCTTCTGGATCGCGTCTGAAATCACACCAGGGTCAAACTCGGAAATGTAGGTTATAATGGCATGTCTCTCTTCGGGCGGTGTCGATATGATGCTGATGTCCCGGATTCCCATCAGTGACATATGAAGCGTTCTCGGAATCGGTGTTGCCGTAAGTGCCAGAACCTCGACGGTCGTTCTGATTTTTTTTAACTTTTCCTTGTGTTTGACGCCGAATCTCTGCTCTTCGTCAAGAATGATCAAGCCTAGATCCTTGAAATCAATATCTTTCTGGAGCAGACGATGGGTTCCAATCACGATATCCACTGTTCCGGCCTTTATGCCCTTTATTATTGCCAGCTGCTCCTTTCTGGAACGAAACCGGTTCAGGCAGGCTATCTTTATGGGATAACGCTCAAATCTTTCCTGAAATGTTTTAAAATGCTGCTCGGCGAGAACCGTTGTGGGAACCAGAAAAGCCACCTGTTTGCTGTCGCTCACGGCCTTGAACGATGCCCGCAGGGCGACTTCGGTTTTGCCGTAGCCCACATCACCGCATACGAGCCTGTCCATGGGTGTGCTGGATTCCATATCACTTAAAACTTCGTTAATGGTTTTAAGCTGATCTGATGTTTCTTCATATGGGAATCCTGCCTCAAAGTCCTTAAAATAACTGTCGGCAGCTCCAAAAGAGTGCCCTTTTTTAACTTTTCTTGCGGAATAGAGAGTAAGCAGCTCACCTGCAATTTTTTCAACCTCCTTTTTTGCCTTGCCTTTGACCTTGATCCAGGACTTTCCCCCCATCTTGTCAAGAATCGGCAGAACGCCTTCCACACCGAGGTATTTTTTGACCATACTCATGCGATCTACGGGAAGATAAAGTTTGTCTTCATCCTTATAAACAATCAGCAGAAAATCATTGACCATGCCGTTCAGCTTCAATTTTGAAAGCCCCTGGTACTGCCCGATACCATGATCGACATGCACCACCAGATCACCTTTTTTCAAATCTTCAAGATTCAGCAGTTCGGATCGAGTGTTTTGCCTTCCGGTTTTTCGGTGTCGCCGTTTTTTTCCAAAAATTTCATCCTCGGTAATCACCGCAAGACACTCCTCTGGCCAGACAAAGCCGGTCGTAATCCTGCCGAGACAGATATAAACGATTCCCTTGGTACGATCCCTATTCGGAAAACCTTGAATAACAGTAGGCGCAAGGTCATATGGTTTCAACAGCTCTCTCAGCCTTTCTGCCTGCAGTTTTCCGCTGCAGACAATCAGTTCGGCAAAGCCCGTTTTTTTTCGTTCCTGAATCCAATCGGCCAGAGGAAGCAGCAAATGCTCTTTATCCAATGGACTTCTCAGTAAAGAGCGAATACCTGAGTTATCTTCCACCATCAGATTCAATGAAACGGGTCGTGATGGATCATCCTTTTCCAGATTTGAAACGGAAAGCGTTTTAAGAGTCAGAACTCTTTTTGATTGAAAAATATCAACAGCAGCGGACCAATCCATGAACAGTTTATCCGGCTCCACGCATAAACGGTTTTCATCATGCGCCTTATTGAAATTTTCCAGGACCTGTTCCTGAACGGCTGCTGCTGCTGCTTCAAGAGCCTGCGGTTCAACCAGCACAAATTGACTGTTTTCAGGAATGTAGTCAAAAATGGAGTCCGGCTCCTCATAGATAAGCGGCAGAAGGCTCTCGATTCCAGGGAAAACCCCCTCTTTTCGAATTCGCTCAATCATTTTGCGGGACTCTGCTGCCGGAAGCTGAAGCTCAGCTGCCTGCGTTCTTACCCGGCTCAGCACACCATTCATCTCTTCTTTCCGCAAAACGATTTCCCGGGCAGGGAGAATAATGGCTTCTGCGACAGACTCGATTTTTCGTTGAGATGCGGCTGAAAAAAATCTTATGGAATCAACCGTATCTCCAAACAGTTCCATTCGCAGCGGATCCGGATACATCGGCGAAAAAATATCAAAAATCCCGCCCCGTATTGAAAAATCGCCGGGTTCTTCCACAATATTCGTCCGCGAATATCCACCGGAAATCATCTTCCCGATCAGGTTGTCACGGTCCAGGTCTTCATCCTTCATGACCAGTTCCGCAAAATTTAAAAGTGCTCTCCTTGGGATCAGCTTTTGCATCAGGGCCGCGACCGTTGTAATGATAATCGGCGGGGAAGAAACCTGCGTCATCCGGTACAGGACGTTTATTCTTCTGGCGGCTGTTTCATTATGATAGGACAGCAATCTGAACGGCTGAAGATTATAATGAGGGAATACCATTAGCGGAATGGTTTCAGACTGTAGAAAAAAGTTTAGATCTGTAAGGAGTCTGTCAGCCTCCTCAGCGTCGGAAAGAATAATGAAAAAGGGCTTTTTCATGCTTTGATAAAGCCGGGCAATGAGGTAGGCCCTTTCCGAACCGGAGTTCCCCGTACACTCAACTCCATGCTCTAGTCCGGACAGCAGTTCCTCAATGTAGGGGATCATCTTTTTTTCTTGATTTTGAACAATCATCACTGTAAATGGTCTTTCTGTGAGCCGAAAGTCAACGTTTTAATGGCAATGGGCAAAGTTAACGTTCAAGGCGCACAAATCCCGAGGAGTACGGTACCGGCAGTAGCCGAAAGGCGCCCCCTTTAGCGTTAACTTGGGCTTTTTACAAAGCCATCAGTGTAAGCCGACGTAGCTCAGATGGTAGAGCAGCTGATTCGTAATCAGCAGGTCCGCGGTTCGATTCCGCGCGTCGGCTCCATTTAGATAAAAATAAAAAAAGAAGCGTATGGGTTAATTCCCAGACACTTCCACCATATCCAATTTAAAAATCAACCGGTTATATTTCTACAATCCAGCAAAAACGATTCTTTAAAATTATCACAGGATACGTTAAAAGGCAAATCGGTTGTTGGGGGAGTGGAACGTTATCAATCATCATGTTTCATACCCTGCAGGAGTTCGGCTGGCATTATACCAAATTTTATTTTGTCCTGCTGCAGCAGCATGCTTAAATTGGCTGAATCGTTTCCAATGAAAAAACAGTTTACATTTCGAGAGAATATAAGTATTTATTCAAAGCAGTTATATGTATCAAACCATATTTGATCATCTTATATATTGACTGCCATTTTAAAAGCGCGCATATAAACCAGTCTAACGATTTTATAACAACATTACAGGAGGATAAAATGAAAAAAATATTCATTATCATTGCTATGTCTGCATTGATATCGTTTCCATGGACTGTCTTGACTGCTTTTGCCGGCGAAAAAGAAAAAACTGAAAAAAGGCACTACAAAGAACAACGGCGAGAGGAGAAAAAGCACCGTGCTGAAAAAGCGGGTGAGTCTAAAAGATACCGAAAAGAACAGGCAAAAGAGAGCCGAAAACACAAAAAAAAGATAAGTAAGGAAGAACGAAAATCTGAGCGGGAAGCACGGAAAGAGCAGAAAGAGTCAGAACGTGAAAGCCGAAAATTTCAGAAAAAGACGGTGCGTGAAGAGAGCAAACGATCTGAAGAAGAAATGCGAGACACTCGAAAACAAGAACAGGAAATAGAGCGCGAAGACCGCAAACAATCTGAAGAAGAGATGCGAGACACTCAAAAACAAGAACAGGAAATAGAGCAAAAAGAACAAGAAAAAAGTCAGAAAATGGAAGGCGAATCACAGGAAAATAACTGATGATATGACACTGCACATTCATACCGGCAGCAGAAAGCACCGCATCGCTTTTCTTTTTGCTGCCGGGGATTCGCAGCGTTGGTTGCATAACAATCAAGAAAGGAAAAAAATATGAAAAAGTATGGCGCAGAGTTTTTTGGAACCTTCTGGCTGGTTCTTGGCGGATGCGGCAGTGCTGTTTTAGCTGCTGCGTTCCCAAATGTCGGCATCGGCCTGCTTGGTGTAGCACTGGCATTTGGGCTGACCGATGGCCTTCGCAATCGGGCATATATCCGGCTGTCACCTCAACCCGGCAGTGTCGATTGGCCTCTGGGCCGGAGGCCGTTTCCCGGCAAAAGAACTTCCGCCCTACATTGTTGCACAGATTTTTGGGGGGGTAGCAGCAGGTGGTGTCTTGTATCTCATTGCCAGCGGCAAGGCAGGCTTTGATCTATCCGCAGGTTTTGCTTCAAACGGCTACGGTGCCCATTCACCGGGCGGGTATAATCTGCAGTCTGCCCTGATAACTGAAGTGGTCATGACAATGATGTTTCTCCTTGTCATTCTTGGAGCTACTGATAAACGGGCGCCACAGGGTTTCGCACCGATTGCAATCGGATTATGCCTGACGCTCATCCACTTGATCAGCATCCCGGTTACGAACACCTCAGTGAATCCTGCGCGAAGTACCGGCGTTGCCTTGTTTGCAGGCGATTGGGCGATTTCACAGCTTTGGCTTTTCTGGGTGGCCCCGATCATCGGCAGTATACTTGGTGCCGCCATTTATCGCTTTATCGGCAGTGAACAGCACTAGCCGCAGAAATGCCCAATGAGTCAGCTGAGGTTTTTTTCTCAGCCCTACACCACGAAAAGATGGACAATTGAGTCAAGGAACCCCCTTTTGGGGTCAAAAAGTACGATATAGGACCTGAAAATACCTGTTTTTTTTTAAGCGTTATGTTAAAGAAAGCCACCGGTACAGCCTGACCCGAAAATCACTCAGTTCAGATGTACCTGTCAATTTGTAGCCATAAGGAGGAGTATATGCAACAGTTACCAGAAACTTTTTTGCAAAGGGTGTTATATCGCTTTCTGCCAGCCATCTGCGTGTTCATTTTACTAACCGCATTTTTCCAGTTCGCCTCTGGTTGTGCCAATGTTGGCAAAGATTTCCCCACCGATCGAGTATCCAAAATCCAGATTGGAGAAACCACCCAGAGTGATATCCGCTCAATGTTCGGCTCTCCGTGGCGGACTGGGGCCAAAGATGGCCAGCTAACGTGGACTTACGGCAAATATCAATACAGACTTTTCGGAAACGCCAGCACCCAGGACCTGGTTATTCATTTCAATGACAGAAATATCGTTGTATCGTATACATTTAATACAACTGAACATGAAGAATAAAAAAAGAGAACGAACAACCTGTGACTATTTCCACCAAAAGGGCTGGAATCACAAAACAGGACAAATCCAAAAAACATCGTATTTGTTTTTCAGGATAGCAACCGGGGAAGGCGGAGTCATCTCTCCGACGGCCCTGATCCGAGGCCATAAGACTCCCTCCGGAGGCTAACGGGGGGCTCCACATTATCGTCCCGGTCCTTTTCGCGGTGTGCCTGCTGTATGGGAACGACATGATCCCCCGGCCATTTCCGTTTTGAGCGCTGTGGAAGGGATCAGCATTATCACTTCTGCATTCGCGGGTCCCGATTGGATCCTCTGATCATTGTCATTCTCATCTGACTGTTTCTGATCCAGCGTCACGGAACAGCACGGGCAGGTCGTCTTTTCGGGCCGGTGATTCCGGTATGGCTGAGCTTT
>CAZOEW010000033.1:0-23907 GCA_964578935.1 uncultured Desulfobacterales bacterium
GATGGATATCGAACTGAGCAATCTTGTTGTAGCGCCTGATAGCGTAACACTTTCAGGTGATACCGCAACTTTTAATTCTGTGGATGATATGAAAAACCGTCTGGAGAAGGGAGCGCTTTTCAAGAAGGTTGCCATTAGTTCTGCCAATTCAGAAGAGAGTGGAAAGAGAGTTAATTTTAAGCTTAAAATACAATTTTAGACCGGTTTTAAAAAAATGAAACAGACTATAGAAAGATTAATCCGACTTTTAGACAGGAAATTCAGCAAGAGAGAGCAAGCAGGACTTGCTGCCGCGACAGCCGTGATTTTCATTTTTATTCTTATAAAGTTAATTTTTACTCCTGTTGTAAATAAAAAAAATCGAATGAAGGACAGTCTCTCGGCAAAAGAAATTGAACTAAGGGAAATGATCGCCCTGAAGACGGAATATGATGCATTTAAAAAAAGCTCAGAGTTATCTGAAAAGAATTTTTTGAGCAGGGATCGTGGTTTTACGCTTTTTTCTTTTCTGGACAATCTGGCGGGAAGCGCCGGAGTTAAAGAAAATATAAGCTACATGAAACCGACAACAACCAAAAATCCGGGGAGTGAACGAAAAAAATCGAGCGTTGAGATGAAGCTTCAGGATATTACACTGAATCAATTGACTACATATCTGCACGGAATTGAAACATCAAAAAACATGGTATTTGTAAAAAGACTCTCAATTTCAAAAAAGGGAAAACAGGATGGGTTTATCACTGTAGTTTTACAGGCTGAAACATTTGAATCCTGACAACAGAACCAGGTTAACAGATCATGAGCAAAACAAAAAAAAATCTTTTATATATTGCCTATGTACTTTCAGTGACCTTGTTCTTTCTGTATATCCTTTTCCCATCAGAGGTCGCAAAAAAATATCTGACTTCCGGCCTGAACAGAATAAATCCGGATCTCGATATCATGATCGGCAATGTCAAACCTGCTTTTCTGCCGGGCATAAAGCTTTACAACGTCAGCGCTTACCATAGGGGGGATTCGATATTTGATGCGGAGAAGATCGTACTGTCGCCGGCTATTCTGTCTTTGTTTATGGGAAAGCTGAGATTGAATATCGGCAGTACTGTCTATGCAGGCGTGATTAAAGCAAAAGTTGATTTTTCGTTGAAAAAATTCCGTCTGGAAAAAGTTAATATGAAAATGAACAATATTCAGATCGGTGAAATTATTGCACTGAAGAATCTGATGCCCCATGATCTCGAGGGAATTTTAAATGGTAATGTAACCTATGATGCCGGGGAAGAAAAAAATATTTTCATAACATCGGATATCGCGCTGACGGAATTCGGAATTGAATTCCTTTCCCCTTATTATGGCCTGGAAACCCTCAACCTCAAAAACATAGAAGCGGCTTTGGAGTTGAACAAAAATCAGCTTAAGGTTAACCGGTTCACAAATGTGGGAGGTGATGCCGACGGTAACCTTGCCGGATCGGTTTTAATACGGGACATAATCGAAAGGAGTGTTTTAAATCTGAAGGGGTCGGTACGCCCAAATGCCGTGCTGGTCGACAAACTGGGAAAGATAAATCCGGTGGTGAAAGCATTTTTGAAGAAGAGTTCGGGGAATAGCGGTATTCCTTTAAATATTCAAGGCACCCTGGAAAGACCGAGATTTTTTTGATTTTTTGACTTGAACGCCAGATAGATGCATAAATGCTTGAAATAAAAAAATTTGTTGTATAATGTGGTATAAGGAGTGTGAATAAAATAAGTTATTCACATGTGCGAATGAATAAAATATTTATAACAGTCAATTTGGTCCTTCTTACTTTTGGGATTTATCTCGGAGTCAGCGGGTTTTATAAAATTATAACAGCACAGGTGGTTTTAGAGCCTCCAAAATCAAATATGAAAAAGATTGATATTGTGGAACGTGAGATTTATCGTCCGCTGTTATTTTATAAAGCCATCATTGATCGCAACCTTTTTAAAACCGGGATGGAAGCCGGTGAAAAAAAGAGGTTGGATAGTGTAAACCTTGATGAGATCAAACCGACTGAGCTTAACTTGAAACTCTGGGGAACGGTAACGGGCCTGACTGCTTATGCTTTCGCTGTGATTGAGGAGACCAAGAACAGGACCCAGAGCCTTTATCGGACTGGTGATACAATACAAAATGCAACCGTAAAACTGATTCTGCGTGAGAAGGTTGTTTTAAATGTCAACGGGAGAGACGAAATCCTGGAAATTGAAGAACTGGATGGCCCAAAGAAACCCGGATTGACAGCATTTTCATCCGGAAGCATAGGATCGTCAGGGCCCGTAAGCGCGCAGAAAATTACACTGCGGCGGGAACAAATTCAAAGCGCCATGGAAAATGTATCAGATCTTATGGGTCAGGCCCAGATTCGGCCTCATTTTGAAAATGGGCAGCCGAACGGTCTTACGCTAAGCAGTTTGAAGCCGAGATCCATATTCAGAAGAATGGGATTAAGAAATGGCGACATCATCACAGGAATTGATGGCAGTCCTATACAAACAGTCGATGATGCACTAAAATTTTATGAGAATTTGACAAGCGCTTCCAATGTGGCGGTCCAACTGAAACGTCGAGGCACCGAAAAGACAATTGAGTATAACATTAAATAATCGAAACAAACGGTAAAATCAGGATAGACAATGAAACCATTCTGTATAAAATCAAAAATGATGATCCGGATAAGTGTTATTGCTTTCATGATACTTGCTGCCGTTTACTCCGCACAAGGTCAAGATGAAACAGCCGAAGAGTCTGTTGAAAAAAATCCCGTGAATACAGGTACAGAAAAAAAGGGATCTCAGGAACGTTTTGTTTCCATCGACTTCAATAATGTAGATATCTCTGTTTTTATTAAATTTATCAGCGAGCTTACCGGCAAGAACTTTATCATTGATAACAGAGTAAAGGGAAAAGTAACCATCATATCGCCCGCGAAAATTTCTGAAGAAGATGCATACCGGGTATTTGAATCCGTTCTGGAGGTTAATGGGTTTTCTACCGTACAATCGGGCAAGGTGATCAAGATCATTACTTCTCCTGATGCCCGCACAAAAAACATTGAGACGCTTTTAAGAGAAGAGGGAACCTCACCCGAAGATAAGGTTGTCACGCAGCTCATACCACTCAAATACGCGGATGCCAATGAGATCAAGCGTCTTTTCGCGCCCCTTGTCTCCAAAAGCAGCGTTGTTCTCTCCTATACCCAGACAAACATGTTGATTGTTACCGATGTCTATTCCAATATTCGCCGCCTGCAAAAAATTCTCTCCCAGATTGATGTGACCGGAATCGGAAGGGAGATTTCCATACTTCCTCTGGAATCGGCAGATTCGGTGAAACTTGTAAAATTGCTCGAAACGATCTTCAGGGCCCAAGGAAATGTTCCAAAAAAGATCGATGATGGCAGAGAAATAACCTTTGTCGCTGATGAAAGAACCAATACGATTGTTCTTTTGGCAAGTGAAGCAGATACACTCCGGGTTAAAAAGCTTGTAGAGATGCTGGACAAGGAAGTGCCAAGAGGCAAAGAAAAAATACATGTTTATTACCTTGAATATGCCACCGCGGAAGACCTCGCCAAGGTTCTCCAGATGCTGCCGACGAAAAAGACCGATGCGGCAACCCCTGGAAAGCAAGTGGCTCCCGTTGTATCTGAAGCGGCGAAAATCACAGCAGACCAGGCGACAAACAGCCTGATTATTATGGCAGATAAGGATGATTACCTGACTCTTGAAGATATTATCAAGAAACTGGATATACCCAGATCAATGGTATATATCGAATGCCTGATTATGGAAGTGAATGTCGATAAGGGATTTGAGCTTGGAGCCGAGTGGACAGTCGCAGATGATGTAACGTATAATGACGATCTGTATGGAGTCGGCGGCGGGTTTGGTGGAAGCTCCCAATACAGCAACCTGGCAGGTGTGATGGCACCACAAACAGGCATCGCTACCTTCCCACCGGGTTTCTCGATGGGTGTCTTTGGAGAGGCGATTAAGATCGGTGATGTTACCTTCGCGAGTCTGGGCGCATTAATTCAAGCCATGAAGAGCGATCAGGATGTTCATATCCTTTCAACGCCTCAGATCATTACAACCGATAATCAGGAAGCCACGATTACGGTGGGAAAGAATGTGCCTTACCTGACGAAAACCGGTACGACAACTTCGACTGAAACCTATCAAAACTATGAGTATAAGGATGTAGGTTTCATCCTCAAAGTAACTCCGCAGATCAGCAAAGACGGGCTGGTTCGGCTTAAAATATATCAGGAGATCAACAAATTGGATCAGGCCGCTATTTCTCAACTGAGCGCCGGCATGACAACCCCGACTACTTTCAAGCGGACGATCGATACCACGGTTATCATCAATGATAAAAACACGGTTGTCATAGGAGGTTTAATCGACGACAGCTTGACCAAGACAGAGTCTGCGGTACCCTGCCTGGGAAGTATTCCCATACTGGGCTATGCGTTTAAATCCATGTCGGAGTCCAATGAAAAGACCAATCTCTACTTCTTTCTTACACCCCATGTCGTGAGAGGGGCGCAAGATATCGATGACATGAGAAATAACAAGAAAAAAGAAGTTGAAAAACTGATGGACGAGGGGCGGATCAAAATGTATAAAAGCGATACCTATAACCTTTTTCGGGAAAATGAATCGAAATAAAGAGTGCCGCTGATGAGGAAGGTCCATCCGGGTGTAACAACGGATCTCAAAACATGTGAGGTTATGATTCGAGAATAGATGGTAAAATCTTTTTTTAAAATACTTGAAGAGCAGTTTGGTGTATCCGAAGAGGACTATCGCAGGGCGGAAGAGATGCGTGCTGATAGCGGTGAAGATATTGGTAAAATACTTGTAGCCAGCAATGTTATTTCTGAAAAAAATCTGTTGAAAGCAAAAAGTATCCGGTACGATATTCCCTTTTTACCCGAAATTTCCGTCGGTAATATCAGAGCGGATCTGCCTCGGGATATCTCCATTCAGTTTTTGAAAAAGTACGTTATGGTTCCTCTTGATTTCACCAAAAAGACATCCAAACCCGGAGTGCTGGTTGAACAGTATGAGGAGTTCCTTGAAAAATCGGATTGCGTGATTGCCGTTAATGATCCCTCCTTTATCCAGCAGATGGATGATCTGGCAAACATCATGGGAACGAATGACTATCAGCCGGTTCTTTCAACCAGAGAGGCGATTCTGGCTGCAATCAATCTGTCATACGACCATAGCCAGAGCTCCGCGCAACAGCTGGTTCAGGACATGGAGGAGAACGGCAGCTCAATAATTGACGAGATCCAAGAAACAGCGGATCTTCTCGATGATACGAGCGATGCGCCGATAATCAAGCTGGTAAATCATATCATTTCGCAATCCATTAAGGCCGGAGCCAGTGATATCCATATTGAACCGTATCAGGACAGCTTTAAGGTGCGATATCGAGTTGATGGTATTCTTTATGACATGCTGACACCTCCCAAATGGATACAAGCTGCCTTAATTTCGAGAGTCAAGGTTATGGCACGGATGAATATCGCCGAAAAGAGGCTTCCCCAGGATGGCAGGATTGAAGTAAAAAAAGGGAATGACATTATTGATATACGCGTGTCAACCATTCCGATCACCTTTGGTGAACGGGTTGTTTTAAGGCTTTTAAATAAAACCAGCTCTCTTTTAAGCCTTACGGATATCGGCTTTGGAAAGGAGAAATTAGAGCTGATCCAAGAGCTTATTACTTCCCCCAATGGAATCATACTGGTAACCGGACCGACCGGAAGCGGCAAAACCACAACCCTGTATGCAATTTTATCCAGCATAAACAAACCGGACATTAATATTATCACCATAGAAGATCCGGTTGAATATCAAATAGAAGGAATTGGACAGATACAGGTGAATCCAAAAATTGATTTGACCTTTGCAAGAGGCTTGAGGTCTATCATGCGTCAGGACCCGGATGTGATGCTGGTAGGTGAAATCCGGGACAGAGAAACGGCTGATATCGCTGTTCAGTCCGCTCTTACAGGGCACCTTGTTTTTTCCACGCTTCATACAAATGACGCGGCCAGTGCAATTACGCGGCTGGTTGATATCGGAATCGAGCCTTTTTTAATTTCTTCTTCGGTTTTGGCTGTGATGGCTCAGCGCCTTATACGGGTTCTCTGCACTGAATGCCGTGAACCGTATGTGCCGGATGAATCTGCGAGAAAAAGTATCGGCATCGGTCCTGAGTTAGGGAAAAATGAAGTCATTTACCGGGCAAAAGGCTGCGATCAATGCTTTAATACCGGGTACAAAGGGCGGATAAGTATTGCTGAAATTCTGGTCATGAACAGCGGAATTAAGAAAATGGTGCTGGAAACCTTCGATTCCAACATGATTAAAGAAGAAGCTTTAAAGCAGGGGATGGAATCACTGAGAAAAGATGGCGTTAAAAAGATTATAAGCGGCATTACAAGTATCTCCGAAGTGTTACGTGTTACCCAACGATAGAGGCTGCTCTGCCATGAGAATTGTTTTTAATACAAAAAGGCCGCTTCACAACCTCATCTTTTTTTTTCTTGTGTTTGCGATTATACCTCCCAATGGGAGCGCTGAATCTTCAAAACGAGAGAGTGTTCAGCAGAGACAGGAAGCTGAACCGGCTCCTTTTGTTTTTCCTATACAGGTATTTAGAAATTTTATCTCCGGTGCCGACGGCGACAGGTGCGCGATGGTTCCGGCCTGTTCAACGTATGCGCTTGAGGCGGTCAAGAAGCACGGCAGCATTATCGGCTGGGTTATGACCTGTGATCGTCTTATGCGTTGCGGCCTGGATGAGACCCGGCACACGCCTCCGGTTCGTGTAGGCCGGCGGATACTCAGCAGCGATCCTGTTGAAAACAATGACTTCTGGTGGGAATAGCTGGTATGAGAGAAGTTCTGCCTGCAGGGAAAACCGTTCTTTGCTCCCTGCTGATATTTTTATGGTTTGTGCTGGTTGCATCTCCTTTTTCTATTGCCTCCGGAAGCACAGCGATTGATCTCGATGCGGACAAGCAATTCAGCTACGCCGAGAACTGTTTTTTAGAGGAAGAGTATCAAAACGCTGCAGATGAATATAAAAAGTTTGTTTTCTTTTTCCCGGACGATGAACGGATTGAGCTTGCGGAGTATAAAGCCTGTTTAGCGTTATATCGGGCCGGGAAATATCAGGAAACGATAAAACGCTGTCGCAGGTTTGAGGATCAGCCCGAGGATACCCGTTTTTCCCAGAAGGCCTTTTTTCTAATCAGCAGGTCTTACCTTGAGCTTGGAATGAGTGGACCTGCGGTCATTAGTTTGAACAATCTGATCATGCGTACGAAGGATATATCGGTTAAGGATCGGGCAAGATATGAACTCGGGTGGATCAGCCTTGATCATCCCGCCTATAAAGAAGAATATTCGAATAACATCAAAAAAGCGCATACTTATTTTGATCGAATCAGCCTGAATGGCAAAAAGGAATTCAAGATAAACGATTTAATGTCCGAGCTGGATAACTATCAGACCGTCCCCAGAAAAAACCCTACCATCGCAGGCGGTTTGTCAGTCGTACCGGGTGCCGGGCAGCTTTATTGCGAAAGATATCAGGATGCCGTTATCGCATTTCTCTTGAACGCCGGTCTGGGTATTGCCGCGTATGAGTCATTCGATAATGAAAATTACGCACTGGGTGGGCTGATCAGTTTTGTCGGGATCGGCTTTTATGTTGGAAATATTTATGGCGCAGTTTCAAGTGCGCATAAATACAATAGAGAGTCGGACCGGTATTTTATAAAAGAGTTAAAGGGAAAAATAAAAATCAACATGTCTGACTGGATCGAAAAGGAAAAGGTTTCTCTCTCGTATCAGTATATCTTTTAAAAAGAGAGTATGGTTGCAAAAACAAACACTTTTTTTACAGCCGCCTCTTTCCCGCCTTTTTTTATGCAATGAGCCGGTTCATCTCCATGATCGGCAATACGATTGATAGAACGATAAACGCCACCACAACGCCCATAACAAGGATGATGACGGGTTCCAGCCATGAGGTCATGGCAATAACCGTTGATTCAACTTCACCCTCGAATACATCCGCCACCTTATTGAGCATGGGCTCGAGCTCACCGCTTTGCTCGCCAACCAGTATCATTTGAACGGAGAGGTTGGGAAATATATTTGATGATTCAATCGTCTTGCCCAGTGCCTGCCCCTTTTCCACATCACCGGCAGCTTTTTCAACAACCTCGGCGATAATCACATTCCCAACGATATTTTTTACAATTTCAAGAGAGGAAAGCAGGGTGACACCATTTTCAAGCAGTGAGCCGAGTGTCCTCGCAAAACGGGCTACCGCAAGTTTTTTTACCAATTCACCGGCTACGGGAAGTGATAAAATAAAACGGTCGATTATATATTTTCCTTTTTCTGTTTTTCTTAACGCCCTGAAACAGAAAATTGCGACAACGATCAATATGAGAAACAGCCACCAGAAGGATTTTAAAATATCGCCGGTGGTGATGAGGAATCGTGTGGGTGCGGGTAAAACTCGATTTACATCTTCAAAAATGGTCGTAATTTTCGGGACGATGTATGCCAGCAGAAAAAAAAGCACTCCGGAACCGATCACGGTCATGATTGCCGGATAGGCAAGCATTGATTTGATCTTGTTTGTCAGGGCCTGCTGATTTTCAGTTATATCGGCCAGCCTTTCAAGAACGATTTCAAGTGTCCCTGAAGATTCACCAGCGCGTACCATGTTGATATAGATCGGAGAGAAGGTTTCCGGGTAAAGGGAAAGGGCACTGGCGAAACTGCTGCCTTCCTCGATGGAATCTTTGATCTGGGAAAGGGTTTTTTGAAAAATAATGGACTTCGTCTGTGGAATGAGAGTGGCTATGGCTGAAACCAGCGGAAAACCCGCTCCTACAAGGGTGGAAAGCTGTCTGGTCATCATTGTGATTTCAGATTGCCTGACCCTTGAGAATAGAAGGGAAATGGATATCGAGCTTTTTTTGCCCGATTCCTTTTGAGTTGCATATACTTCCTTGATTTCGATTGGAAAAATTTGAGAGCTGCGAAGTTTCTGTCTCGCCGTACTGGAACTTTCGGTATCAATAATTCCTGAGACTGATTTCCCTTTTGCATTCAAAGCTTTATATTCATAGACCGGCATTTTTACACCCTGGGTCTTCGTGGAACGGATCGTGTGTTACAGTTGTATGTTCGTCGGGCCTGATCGTATTGTTTTACTTTTTTGGCGCAGGACTCGATTAATGTCAAGATAAAAGCGATACGGTGAAAAGCGAAAGGTTCCCCAGGGTGTGAATGATAATGGGGACCAAAAGATTTTTTTCTTTTTCATAGGAAACGGCAAAGAGTATTCCTCCTGTAATGGGTATGATCGAAACATTCGAATGCGCGACGACAAACAGCATCGTGCTGACAATAATCGCAAAAACAACTCCCCACCGTCGCAGGAAACCGTAAAGGAGGCCTCTGAAAAAGAACTCTTCTGCTGCAGGTGCGATCAGTCCTCCAACGAGAAAGAAAAGGATGATGTCAGGTGGTTGCTCAGGGAGATCGATCCGGATCATGTCCAATGGATTCTTTTTTAAAAAAAACAGGATGCAGATGCCGATTCCGGTAATGATTCCAAAGGCAATTGACCAGATAATGCCTTTCCGGATACCGGAGAGAATTTTTTCTCTTGAAAGCCCGAGAGGAGTCAGGTTTTTTCCCTGGGCAATAAAAGGAAATGAGACAAGGAACATCTCAATCAGGCGGATTACTCCAAGCTCCACCATACCCGCTGTTCCCGGTAATAAAGCCGAACGGAAAATTTCAACCGTTATGACTAATGCAAGGGATGTAAAGAAGGGTTTTGGACCGATATGTTCTGTCGCCATCCGAGTTTCCTTAAAGCCTTATACGCATACCACTGCTCATACCAGTTGCTGGAGGTTTCTATTCTGTCAAGTATTATGGGGATATCGCTCTTTCGTCCTTGTACGCCCATCGCGTAAAAAGCCATGCAAACCACGTTAAAATGAGGATCGTCAAGGAGTCTCATCAGAGGTTCCCGGCTTTGCACGGTATGACTGCCGGAAATGGATTTGGCAAGCCAGTACCTTTCGGGGATATTCCCCTTTGCAAGTAAAACCTTATAGGCCGGGAACTCAAAGATATCAATTTTTTTCATATCAATATACCGGAGGGCTGCGATCCTTTCACTTCGACTTTCAGAGGTCAGTGCGGCAGAAAGCATATCTGTTGAAAATGTTTTGTTTTTACCGCTTTCCCATATGAAAAGAAGGACCAGGAGAAGAAGAACACATACACCGCCTGAAAGGATTGAAGAGGCGGAATCGTTGAAAAAAAGTCTGAAGATAACAAAAGGGAAGATGAAAATCGAAAGATACGATATCGCGGCTCCGTTAAACAGCATGGAAATCATTGTAAGAGCTCGAAAAAAAAGGTGCCGATCCGTTTTTTCTTCAAATTGATTCAGACTTTTGTCGGGGAAGTTTAAAAAATTTTCAGCCGAAACTGTAAGCACTGTTTTATCGTGGTTTACAAGTTTTAACTCATTACCATTCATGATAATTTCAAGATCCGTTTCGATGGATTTTTCTATGGGAAGATAGTCGCGCTGAATCAGCACTCGGCTGAACTGTCTTCCGGCATTATCGCTATGAATTGATTTCAGGCTGCATGTTTTTAAAAGTTCCTGACTGTATGACTTGAAAGCCCTTGCAGCAGAGAGGCTGTTTTGATAATAGAACCCGTTTATTTTTTCTCCCAGAGGATTTGAAAGAAGGAGGTGGTCTCTGATATCGAGGAATCGTTCTGTTTTCATTTGTGTCGCGCAAATCATGGAGAAAACGATAAAGAGAATCACATTGAATGTGATCGCAAGAAAAGGCGGCCTTTTGGAATGGTTTTTAAATACCTTGATCGAGTAAGGGAAGACAGTACACGGGATGAAAAAGAGATAGGCGGTTATCAGAGGGGAGATCCCCTTTTGGTTCAAAATAAAAAAGGCAGCCAGCCAGATCGCCACGATAAGAAGAAGAAAAGTGGGCTTCCGGGAAAAAATATGATTCCATATCCAGGCCGCTGCAAAAGAGATCGCGGTTAGAAAAATTCCGGTGGTTGCCGTAAAGAAAAGACCACCGTAGAAAGCAGGAGAAAAGCCTTTGATATGCTGTATTGCAGAGAGGTTCGGGACAGCCAGATAGCCCGCTTCATGGATCGCAGTCAGCATCTTATGATACGCCTGGTTTGAAAAATATAGATGGATTGTTGCGATGGTCTGGGCAACAGAGATCCCAATCAAAAGGATTTTCATGAACTGGAGGATGCTTCCTGCCATAACCATGCATCCAATATCCGATATCTGCTTATCAGGTCGTCTCAAAAGGCCCATATACTGGGTTGCATGCCTGGCTTTTCCTTGTTTTCGTCTGGTTTTTTCGCTTGCTCATGAATATGATACTATGAAAGCGGGTGCTAAACCTTGAACTTGCCTACCAGTTCGTTGAGCTGGACAGCCAGATTGGTTAATTTTTCAGCGTTTATATTAAGCTGGGAACTGCTGTTGGACATTTCATTCGCAGCCTGGTTGACCTCTGAGATATCGGCGGCAATCTGGCCTGCAACACTGGAGCTCTGGGCAACATTCCGGTTTACATCATTGATTCCACCGGAAACTTGAACGACATTACTGGCGATCTCTCTGGTTGTCACGGACTGCTCTTCCACCGCAGTAGCAATGGTGGAGACAATTTCATTTACGTCATTGATTATTTTTGAAATCCGTTCAATATCCGATACGGTTCCCGCGGTTGTGCCCTGGATTCCTTCGATTCTTTGTTTGATATCATGTGTGGCTTCTGCGGTCTGCCTGGCCAGTTCTTTGATTTCATTTGCGACTACCGCGAAACCTCTTCCGGCTTCGCCCGCTCGCGCAGCCTCAATCGTGGCATTAAGCGCCAAAAGATTGGTCTGTTCCGATATTTCCGTTATGGCTTCCGTGACTTTGCCAACCTCCTGTGCCGCAACTCCAAGCTCTTCCACACGGTCGGAAGCGTTTTTCGCCTGTGCGACCGCTTCACTTGTAATCGTTGCGGCCTTTTCCGAGTTCTGCGCGATCTCATTGATTGTAGAGGTCATTTGCTCCGCTGCCGTTGCAACCATGCCCGTATTTGTCGAAGCTTCCTCCATTGCGGCCGCTACCGAGTCCATATTGGAATTCATCTCTTCTGCGGCAGAGGCGACTGCGTTTGATTTTCCGGACATCTGATTTGCCCCGTCACTCATGAGGGAAGAGAGCGTTGTCAAGTCCTTTGATGAAGCACTCAGGGTGTCGGCATTATCGACTATTTTTTGAATCATCCTCTGCAGGTTGTCAATGAAAGTATTAAACCACAGCGACAGGTCCCCGACTTCGTCTTTGCTATCCACTTGAAGACGCCTGGTAAGATCTCCTTCACCCTCGGCGATATCCCGGATCATTTTTACCGTATTGACAAGAGGATCGCTGATTGAACGCTTTATGATAAAATAGATGAAAATCAGACTGCATATTACAACCGCGAGAAAGAGAGCGAGGTTCATGAATCGGAGTTCTCGTGTAGAACTTCTGACAGCCGACAACTCGGATTGAAGATCGTTTGAAAAAGAGGCTGTCAGAGACTCGAGCCTTTTTTGAAGCAGTGTGGTTTTTTCAGCAAGCTGAGACGCTTTTTCCGCGCGTTGAGACGCTTTTTCCGCGCTGGTTTCCTCATCTGAATCAGAGCTCATAGTGGAATAGAGTATTTCGGCAGCGGCGCTAAATTCAGAATGCTGTTGTATTACTTCAGCGATTTCATCCGATGTCGCCTGGCTGAAGCCTTTTTTTCCAAGAATGGTTTGAAGATTTTCTCTTGTCTCGGTAGCTTTTTCCTGTGCGGATTCAACCAGTGCAGCATCCCCCAGCAGCACGGCGTCATTGTATAATTTGATCTGCTCCTTGAAAGCGGTAAGGGCGGCCTGGCTTTGATGGGACGCTGGAAAAAGTGATTCCGATACTTCAAAAAGACGTGATTCCGTCTGCATTCCTTTTGAAAACTCGAAGCTCATTGAAATAAAGTATCCGATGATCAGAATGCTGATGCTGAACCAGATCTTTTTTGCAATGCTGAGAGTCTGCCACATAAAAACCTCCCCGGATGATATTTTGAGATAAGTTCGTTTGCCGGAATGCCAGGTAATGTTTGAATTCGACCCCTGAAACAAAATATTTTGAGGACGATAGCATGATTTGGGCAGTCTGACAAATAAATAATCGAACCATGTCCGTTCATGAATTCAAACAGTAGGAGAGGAGAGCCAGACAAAAGAAAATGAATTTCTTTCGTTAATCTCTTCTGCCCGTGTAAAATACACTAAAATCGCATCTGTGCGGTTATATTAAATGCCTCTTCATCTCTTTCCCGGCCTTCGATGCCGATGGAGAATGTATTGGAAATATAATACGTCAGGCCCAGGAATAACCCTTTCCCGCCGTTTGAATACGCATTTCCGCTGTAGTCAATATTTTCGTAAGGAAAATTTTTCAGGGCTATTTTTTCATCGCCGTTAAAGTCGGATATCTTATAGCCGATATAGGGAGCGAAATTTTCATACTGGTATGAAACAGCGAGCGCTCCCTGGTATTCATCCATATTGGCGGCATAGGATGCCAGGTATGATTGACTTACCCCCCCCTGGTCATAATTTCTGATATGAACGATCGCGGAATCGGTTTCAAGGCTGATGCGGCGGTATTTTACGTCTATGCCGATTCGAAAAAACACATCTTCATCAATCTTGTATTCATACAGCAGAGCGGTGATCCCGAATCCGAAAACAACGTTGGAATCGGTTTCAAATTCAATCCGGTCAATTCGAACAAAGGCAACACTGCGATCCGGTTCCCATTCGGGAATGCTTTTGCTGTCTTCCATCTCGCCCATGCCCACCACGGTGTAAATGAAAAGATTGTCCTTTAATACCGTTCCAGCCTTAACCCCGTAAAAGTTGAATTTTAATTTATTGTCCTGATGGTCAAAAGACCGGTTTGAAACAAATTCCGTCTCAATGCCCGCGACGAAACCGTAAGCTCTTTCACCGGAGAACTTTCCGGTGGTCAGAACGCTTGGATCCGCTATGTTTCCTACAGGAGCACCGGCAGCAGTGCCTGCAGCTAAAATGATGGTTAACATGATGAAACAGACGGTAATTCTCATCGTAAATTCCCTCCGTGTGTAAAAAGCATATCACCGGATACAAAATGCAATACAGCCGAAATAAAATTCAGGAAACCGGTTTGTCAGAAGCAGGCTGTTTCCGTTAAATCGCGAATAGATTAAAATCCGCGTTTACAGGCGCCTGCCTGCTGTGGCCGGAATCAACCCCTGGATGATATCGTATTCTTATTATTCTATATGTGAATTCAGCATTCGTGTCAAAAGATAAAACAGGATCTTAAATGAAATATTATGTATGATAGAATCATTATGAAATAATAAAAGTCGGTTATCAGATCAGCGGCGGCCATATGGCTGCTGGTTTGCTGTAAGAAGGCGCCCTGTCTCGGATTCAAGTGATTTTTTATCCTTTAGGGCTGCGTTGGATCAAACACAGGAAGATTCCCGTTATCGTCAAAATGCATTTTCCCCCAGGGAGTAACAAATGAAAGCCGGCCATTCCTGCTCACATCCTTTTCAAACGCCCTGGAAACCTTGAAATATTCAAGACTGGCGGTATTTTTTATCCGGATGATGCGGGCCTCCTGGTTCGATTTTATTCCACAGGTACCGATACAGGTTTCAACGGCACGGAGGTCGGATTCGACATAGAGAGGTATGGCTGCTTTTTCCGGTGAAATGGCGGCGATTGCATTCGTATACATCTTTTTGAGATCCAGCGCGTCCACCAGCCGTTTTGTCGTCACATCGGCAAGACCGATTCCGTTGCCGTTTCCATCTGAAGCCGGTGACAGCTCCCGGATGAATATTCGTTTAACAAACGGAGAGACCGTAAAGTCACCGGTGATGTCTCTGTGCCTCCCGGTAACATTTGAATCCATACCGATGCCGCTTATGTCTTTTCCGATCTGGTCGATGATTAAGACATCAATATGGTTGAGGGGGATACGGGCCAACTGTTCATAAGCTTTTTTCAGAAGTTGTTTCTCACGGCTGATGATGGATTCATGGGAGATGGCTTCAATTTGTGCGGGCTGTCCATACCCGTCTTCCACGATGGCCAATCCAAAAAAGACATTGCATGTTTCAAGGATATGAAGAGCCGTGCTTTCGATAATCCCAAAAGAATTCTGAACGGCACTTCTGTGAATTTCAACCGCACCGTGATTTTTTCCGAGACCTACGGCCAGCATTTTGCAGAGACCGCTTTCGATATCTGATGTGAATTTCGTATGCGGTTTGACGCGGTTGATAACCACAACATGATCAGCGGAAAGAGCGGCTTCGGAGAAATAGATATCGGTCCCTTCGGACAGCCTCCCGATATGGGCGACCTTCATGTCTGAAATGACCGGAACAGAAAGTTCGGTTTCTGAAATACCGAATTTCCGGAGAATTGTTTCCTGGCCTTCGGGGGTCCCTCCGCCATGACTGCCCATGGCGGGAACAATAAACGGTTTTAAACCAATTTGAATCAGAAACCGGATTGTCTCGTGAACAATCGTTCCGATATGATCTATTCCTCTGCTTCCCACCGCGACCGCAACTGTCTCTCCGTGGTTGTAAGGACGTTTTGGATTGAGTTTTTTCAGCGTCGTTTCAACCGCGTTCCGGATATCGATGATTGGAGACCGGAAAAGGGTCTGCTTTACCGTTGCCATCTCCGGAAGTTTTGGGCATGACTGATTCATGTTGATGAACGTGGATGGGGGCGCTATGCTGAGTTGCCGGTTATACGGTATGCGTGGAAAAACCGAGAAATTCTCCCGGCCGGACACATGGTATGGCCGGCTAGGAGAATATGTTTATTTAATCTTCCTCAACGGTAATCGCGTCTTCTTCGCATACCTCGACACAACTCTCACAGCCAAGACATTCTTCAGCGTTTACCGGTACGGATTTTCCATCCCTCATCTCAAAGACTTCAACAGGACAAACATCAACACACTCTTCGCAGCCTGCGCATTTTTCCGCATCGACTATAGGATTAAATGCCATTATGAACCTCCTCATAAGTTAAAAAAATAAGTAGTTTATCGTATCCAGCCATTTATTGTTCCGTGTCATGAAAAATTTTGATTATACCAATTATCCTGTCGAGTCAAGCATTCTTCTGATTTTTTTTGATGCCTCTGTCCAATGGTGTTGAAGATGTCCGTCAATGGTTTTATTTTACATCCATGTCAAGAGGCCCAGTATGGTATTCGGAAAAATGGACGGGCATGGAACCTGTTCCATTTCCATGCCTTGGCGCGAGATGAATCGGGAGAAATAATGATAGGGAGTTTGATCCGGTATGATCGAAATTTTTAATGAAATCTGATCGTTGAACATTTCATTTTGAATGAATTCATTCTGTTCCAGGTTTGTTGAAGACCATTTTTCTCTCTGGAGATTGTCAAGGTACCGGGAAAGGGTTTCAACCCTATTCTCGGATGGGGAACCTGCATCTTTCATCGGAATGTTATTTTCAACGATTTGCGCTTCCGGAGAAGAATCCATGATATGCTCCCAGACCGCGGCAGAGGTGGTGATGAAAACCCCTGAAGGAAGGTTCGCGTCATGTCTCATGATCCGGCACCACGAGGATATTCGTTCATGGGTCATATGGGCGCCGATATCTGTTGAATCATAAAGGGCAGCGTTGGAACGGTTATGATATGGATCCGGTTCTTCACCTTTTAATTCCTTGAACAGGTTTTGTTCCATTTTTTTGATTGACTGGATATCCTGATTCATTTCAAAATGATGTCTGTCATGCTCCTGGGCTATCTTCAGAAATAGTCTGGCATTGAATTCAGGATCAGGCGCTTTTCCAGTTTTGCTTTTTGAATAATTTTGGATATCGGATTTGATTTGCGCTGTCCAGGTACTGTCAAACAGAGGGGGAGCGGTTTTCCGGCTTTTAAGGGATGTCATCCGATCTTTTTCATGAAGGTCGGCCCATGACAGATAGTCCTGATAGAGAGCGGAAAGCTTGTCTTCATCTGTTTCCACAGGAATTCGAAGGTCAAACATATTGATTTTCGAAAGTTCCGTCATTTCAGGGTCTACAGACCGGGAAGACGGAAGGTACAGGACCACCTGTTTGAAACAGGTCATCAGATTTTCCAAAACAGGTTTTGAAATTGATGTAAATGGGAAAAAAATGGGTTTCATCTGTTTGTTATCCATCACTTTTTGTTTTAGCCGTATTGTAATTCATGAGTCAGAATTGCCTTGATCGCCTCTGAAACTTTTTGTTTGTCATTGGAGGCATCAATGATTCGAATTCGATCCGGTTCTTGTCTGGCAAGTTCCAGATAACCGGATCTCACTTTTTCATGAAAAGCAAGGGTTTCCTTTTCAAACCGGGTTTCGAAGCTGAATCTTGATCCTTGATTGATCTGCTCCCAGGCCCTTGAAAGTCCTGTCTTAACCGGGAGATCATACAGTATGGTCAGATCCGGCTTTAAATCATCCAGTACAATATGGTGCAGTTTTCGAATCAGCTCCAGATCCAACCCCCTGGCAACGCCTTGATATATGGTCGTCGCGTCAAAGAATCTGTCACAAATAACTGTTTTTCCTGAGGATAGCTCAGGAATAATTTTTTCTTTGAGGTGCTGTGCCCGATCGGCAGCGTATAACAGGAGTTCTGCCAGTGGAAAAAGGTTCCGGTTCCGGGGGTCAAGAAGGATAGCCCGTATCTGTTTGCCGATTTCGGTTCCTCCGGGTTCTCGTGTTACAAAACAGTCATGGCCCTTTTTTTCGAGAAATCCGACAATGTTGTTTACCTGCGTTGTTTTTCCGGAGCCTTCTATGCCTTCCAGTGTTATAAACATAGGTTTCTCTAATCCCTAAAGGTTTCATCTGTCTCAAAAAATTTCAGCTCATCCATCAGATCATAATCGGTCATATCACATTTTATCGGTGTAATGGATATATAGTTTCTGTTCAACAAAGGTGTATCCGCATGCGGATCCGGCAACTCTTTTTCCAGTTCAATTCCATGCCAGTAATACGCGCGATTCCGGGGGTCGGTTTTTTTCTGAATATACTCGTTGTAAAAGTTGAGATCCTGGCGGGAGATGCGGACTCCCGATGACTCCGGTATCGGCATATCCGGAAAGTTTACGTTTAAAAACGTACCCGAGGGAAGGCCTGTTTCAGATATTTTCTGGGCCAGCTTCAACAAAAAAAAGGCTGCATCGTCAAGGTAAACCGGATCATGCCCCTGTATCGAAGCGGATATCGATGGTATCCCGTAGAGGGATGCTTCTTTTGCGGCAGCCACGGTTCCCGAGTAATTGATATTGACGCCCGTGTTGGCACCTGGATTGATCCCTGAAATCACCAGATCCGGTAATTCATCCAGGAGTTCCAGCATTCCGAGTTTGATGCAGTCCACCGGAGTTCCGCTCACTGCATATCCCCAATCATGATCGTTTATCCGTACCCGGTCTGCTCGGATCGGGTTGTTTAATGTGATTCCATGCCCCACGGCACTTCGCTCTCGATCCGGAGCAATAACGGACACATCATGGCCTGCCGAAAATATCCGGTGGATGGCCATGAGCCCCCTGGCATGAATTCCGTCGTCATTTGTAAGAAGAATTTTCATATATCGTATTCCCTGTCCTGAATTCAGCGCAGTGTAACATTTTTTTTGATGTTTTTATAGCACAATGCGAGAAATTCCAGGGGAACGAGAGGCTATAAAGTAACCAATCGATATCATTGTAGTGTTTCATCCTGCAGCAGAAGCGTTCCGCAGTCAATCAGCGGAATCATCTTGTGGATCATTTTATGAAACGGATAGTGTTTCATCTCCCCGGGCTGAATCCAGCGGTGATCCAAAGCATCGTTTAACTGAACGGTGCCGGAAAGATACGTGCACAGATATACAGCAGCCGAAACCCTGAAATGCGTATAGACATGCCGTACGTTTCCCAGTTTTCGATTGATTTGTATCTGTATTCCGGCTTTCTGAATCACCATGCCGGCGACTTCATCATCGCTGTTTTGAGCCGGTGGAATTTCTTTGCCGGGGAATTCCCAAAGCCCTCCCAAAAGGCCGCTGTCCGGACGTCTGATGATCAGCCACTTCCCTTTCCGGATCACTACCGCAAAAATCATCTTGCGCAGCGGGACAGGTTTTTTCGGGATTTTTACAGGATAAGAAGCGGTCATGTTGTTTTTGCAGGCCTTGCAGTACTTTTTGAGCGGGCAGTGGCCGCAATCCGGCCCTTTGGGTTTGCAGACTCTCTGGCCCAGTTCCATCATAGCCTGGTTAAATTGTCCGGGGTTTTCACGATCCAGTATTCCAAGCGCAAGGTCTCCAAAATGCTTTTTTGCGGCAGAATCATTCACCGGCATCGACTCCATGAAGAGCCTCGCCAGAATTCTTTTTACATTTCCATCGATGACCGCGACCGGAAGATGGAAGGCAATGCTTCCCACGGCAGCGGAAATGTAATCACCAACTCCGGGGAGTCTGAGCAATTCTTCCTGGTCTTCAGGCAGTTTGCCGCCATATTCTTTACATATGATTCCGGCTGCCTGATGCATGTTGCGAGCCCGCGTATAATAACCGAGTCCTTCCCAGTGCTTCAGAACAAGCGCCAGATCGGATTCTGCCAGATCTCCGATAACCGGAAACCGCTCAATAAATTTTTTATAATAGGGGATAACGGTATCGACGCGGGTTTGCTGAAGCATCACTTCAGAAATCCAGATCAAGTATGGGTCTGTTGTTTTGCGCCATGGCAATTCCCGATGATATTTTACATACCAGCGGGTCAATGATTTCTGCAGGTTGACACTCATGTTTGTTTGTCATCATCCTCTTGTGCTGCCGAAAAATTCGGGCGCTCATCACAGCCCAACCCATAGGGGGCGATCATTTTCATCAGATTATTTCCATTGCGCTTACGCGTTCATCCTATACAACATTAAAACGATTTTGAAGACAATAACAATCCGAACGATTTATAATTTTTTTTGATTGTGTTATGAAATTCGTATCGTTGATTTGCCCTTCTTTTTAGAGTGGGTCATTTTGAAATTGAAAACAATAGAGAGTGGAGTGGTTCAACCATAACATATCATTAATTTTACAGTGAAAATTAGACATGGAGGAACAGCGAATGAGAGAAAACTTTTTAATCGTCCTGTCGTGCGGAACAGACAACCCCAACCGTTCAACCCGGGGTTTGTTTCTTGCCATGGCAGCTCATAAGGCCGGAAAAAATACAACCGTATTTCTGCTGGATGAAGGCGTATCTTTAGCCAAAGAGGGACAGACAGAACACCTTAAGGCCGCCACAGGCGATAATGCCGATGATCATCTGAGTTATCTTCAGGCCAATAATGTTCCAATTCTGGTATGTACACCCTGTGCTACAGCGAGGCGGATTGAGGAGAAAGACCTTGTTGAATGCGCTCGCATGGCTACCGCTGCGGAACTGATTGAGATGGCCTGCAACGCAGCGGTGATCAGCCTTTAAAAAAGGATACAGGGAGAACCTCAAGGGAATATGTTCCGGAGGGTATCGTGAATTCGGGATTCATTCTTGGGACAAGGATGTTATGGCACAGGACAAACTGGATCAAAAAAAGCGATTGAAAAAACTTTTACGCCTTTTCAAATCGTTGAAGGGAGAAAAGCCGGATACCGATGATCTCGATTTTTCGAACTATCATCAGACCGAAGAGGAGTATCAGAAAGAACAGGAAGAATGGCTGGAAACGGTAAGGAAGAAAAAGGATGAGTGAAATATGACAGACTCCTACAAGGTATATCCGGTCGGTAAAATTCGAAAACAGGACGGCAGGATATGGATTGAAATCGCACCGGATTACCGCTCCTGTATGCTTGGACTGGAAGGATTTTCCCATATCAATGTTTTATTCTGGTTCCATGAAAATGATACCCCTGAAGGACGAGGCACCATGAGAGTCCATCCGAGAAAGGACAAGAAGAATCCCTTAACCGGAGTGTTTGCCACTCACTCTCCCCTTCGTCCAAACCTTATCGGATTAACCCGGTGCAAAATTCTTTCAATCCAGGATACGGTCATTGAGATAGAGGCAATGGATGCAAGAGACAATACGCCTGTTATCGACATCAAGTGCTATATCCCTCATGAAGAAAAAGGTGAAGAGATCAGCGTTCCGGATTGGGTATGAAACCGGTTCTGTAGAATTATCGCCGTTCAAGCCGATCTAAAACTTTCCGGAAGGAGATCGCAAAAAATTAAAAAGATTGTGGATGAACCGCCAAGAGGATAGTACTTGCTTTCTATTCTTATTTATGCTGAAACCGGTGAGGTCCGGTAAAAAGTCAGACTTCAGCGATCTATTCACACAGTGTCCGCCGACCTGTTGTTTAGCTCGCGCGATAAGGAGGCTGGGCGTTTATACGAACCCATCACCTAAAACCAGTATGATTCTCTGGACAGGAAAAACATGACAGAGATTCACGTCCAACAGGAGCGCGGTAAATGGATATCCTGCTTATAGAACCTCCATATAAAGCCTTGAAAGGCATCGGATCTGAATATGGGTACTCAATCTCTACCGTAAACCTCGCATCCTATCTGCGCAGGAATGGAATCGATACCGCAATCCTTTCCGGGAATCTGCTTTCTGATCTGCCAAGTCAGGCTTCATTTTCATTCGATGTTCGTGAATATGCAGAAGGGCAAAAGCGATATAAAGAGATATTGGCCGACGATACCCATCCGATATGGCGTGAAATCTCAGATACCATTCGGAACTGCCGTCCGAAAATTGTCGGTATCACCTATCTTACGCCGATGATGCACAGCGCTCAAAAAGTCGCGGCACTGGTGAAAAAGATCGATGAGCGCATCATCGTTATCGCAGGGGGGCATCATCCCACATTTTGTCCCGAAGAAACATTGGAAAACCCCAGTATCGATATCGCTGTTCGCGGCGAGGGCGAAATACCCCTCCTGAACTGTTGCAATGCCTTTTTGTCCGGCAATCCGGATCTAAAAACGATACCCGGCATCCATTTCAAGGCAAATGGCAGCATCATCGGCAACGCGGATTCCGATATGATTCCGGATCTGGATTCACTGCCTTTTCCGGCCCGGGATCTGGTGCTGAACTGTGATTACAGCCGCTACCGGCTGCATTATGTCATAACCGCAAGAGGGTGCCCGTATACGTGTACTTTCTGTTCAGATAAAAAACTCTGGAAAGGAAAAGTTCGAAGACGCAGTTTGCAAAACGTAATGGAAGAAATAAAAGAGTTGAGCAGCCGTTATGATGTTAAATATGTCGACATTGTGGACGGAACGTTTACGTATGACAGGCGATATCTGGCTGATTTCTGCAATGCGATGATTCAGGAAGGACCCGATATAAAATGGCGCTGCAGCGCGCGGTATGACAATCTTGATCAGGAGATCATCGATCTCATGAAGCGGGCGAATTGCCATGGGCTTTATCTGGGATTGGAATCCGGAAGTCAGAGAATTTTAAATTCCATTGATAAAAAAACAACAGTAGACGATATCATCAAAACGAGTGAAATAATACATCAAAGCGGGATAACGTCGGTAACCGCAATACTGATGGGCCTTCCACAGGAGGAGGCCAAGGATATTGAAGATACCCTGGAATTAATGACCCGGATCAAAACATCTATTTTTGATATCAACAACTTTGTCCCGCTGCCGGGTACGCCGTTATATGATGGCCAGCAGGTTGACTGGGAAAAAGCGGGATTCAAATCATTTGAAAATCATTTTACAAAAAATATTTCCAAGGAAGCGTTGCGAGGGTATATCAACAGGGCATACGAAATTGCCCAGGAGACGTTGAAAAAATTTATCGAAGCCTCCTCCTGACGTTTTTGAAACGACTTCCAATCAGGCGTTTCTGAGAAGATAGGAAAACAGGGCGCCGATTATCGCAATGCATTCCGCATCCAGATATTTTTCCGCGCTCTTTTCAAAAAGTACGGAACATGTTGCCTGAAATTCATCATCGCGATCATTGAAAAGCAGCAATATCGGAATTTTCGGAAGTGGACGGAACTGCATCACGAGATCATACGAAAGATCCATATCAGGAGAAATCCCTGCGAGCGATCTGCAGGAACGCTCAAGCTCCTTTAACCTGCCTGAAAAACAGTCTGCAATGGGTTTCTCCACATCATTGGTAAAAAATGTCACCAGGGGGCCTGTGTCCGGGAAATCTTTATAGGATATCCAATCCCTTTCAATGGGGTCACTCTCCGGGCATAAAAGAAGATATTTAAACAGGATCACACTGATCTCCAGGGTTGGCTTCTTTCCCCGCGGGCCGGCTATTCCGTTTTCAGAGACTTCATACCAGTCGTTAAATAGCGGAATCCGTGCCGTATTATTGTCAACGGTTATTCCGAGCTTTTCGCCCAGCGAGCGGTTCAGTTGAATTTTTGAGAGCTGCTTCGTGTAAGCGGTATAGGTTTTTTCGAATACGGATGATTGTTTCATATCAGATTGATTCATCATCAGCCCCTTTTTTTGCTGTTCAATACCTTGTTTCTATCTATCGCACGCTCATGAAAAAGGAAAGAATATAAACTCGGGGTAAAGATTCCTTTATAAAGATCTTCCTGATTGAATGGCGATCAAGAGCCTCTTCGT
>CAZOEW010000034.1:0-8291 GCA_964578935.1 uncultured Desulfobacterales bacterium
TCTTTAAACGTTATTCCCAAAATCGCAACCCTGGCCTTATGAACCTGTTTTTTTGAATTGATCAGCATCTTGACTACCCTTTCCGCAACATATTTGCCCATCAAATCGTTGATTCTTCTCCCGGCAAGAATCATTTCCGGGTGGTACCCAAGTGCTTCAGCCTTGAAAGTAAGATAGTATGGATCGACGCCGATACAGTGCCCCCCGACAAGACCGGGTCTAAAAGGCAGAAAATTCCACTTGGTCCCCGCGGCCTCAAGCACTTCGGTAGTATCGATCTTCATTTTATCAAAAATAAGAGCGAGTTCATTCATTAACGCGATATTGAGATCTCTTTGAGTGTTTTCAATGACCTTTGCGGCTTCCGCTACTTTAATGGAAGATGCCTCATGGATACCTGCTTTTACAATTTTCCCATAAACCGCTGCAAGAAGCCGGCGTGTCTTATCATCAGAACCGGATACGATTTTTACGATTTTATCGATGGTGTGGATCTTGTCCCCTGGATTGATTCTCTCCGGGGAGTACCCGACGGTATAATCCTTCTCAAACTGCAGACCGGATTCTTTTGAAAGGATCGGGACACAAATCTCTTCCGTGACTCCCGGGTAAACCGTTGATTCAAAAACAACACAGGTCCCTTTTCTCATGGTTTTCCCTACAAGCGAAGCAGCAGTGCGAACCGGTTTAAGATCCGGGATACGGTATTCATCGATGGGAGTAGGCACTGCCACAATAACCATTCTGCAGGATGCCAGGTCCTCCGGGTTGTCTGTAAAAAAAATATTTGCTTTTCGAAGGTTCTCCTCGTCAGCTTCAAGTGTTCGGTCATGGCCTTTCTTGAGCTCTGATATCCTTTCAGAATTCAGGTCAAACCCCTTTACTTCAAAATGCATTGAAAGATGCAAAGCCAGAGGCAGCCCCACATATCCAAGACCGACAACCGCAATCCCATCCTCTCTTGACGATAACGATTCAATGCTGACCATCTAATCCCTCCCGGAACCGAACAGACTGACTGGTTGTGATTACATCAATGTTAAGCTCTTTTTTTCTTTTTCCGTAAGATAACGCCAATCGCCCTCTTTGAGGGCGTCCAGCTTAATGTTTGAGATTCTTATTCTTTTCAGCTTTGTAACCCGATTCCCAACCTTTTCAACCATGCGGCGGATCTGTCTGTTCCGCCCCTCCTGAAGGACAATTCGAAACCTGCGGGCCGATATCCTTGTTATGACAGCCGGCCTGGTTTTGGACCCCAGAATCGTCAAACCATCCGACATTCTCCGGAGTTCCTGGTCCTGAATCGGCATGGCAACCGTTACATCATATTCTTTTTCATGGTCATACGAGGGATGGGAAAGCTTCTGATGAACGGCTCCGTCATTGGTTAACAAAAGCAACCCGGTTGAATCCTTGTCCAGACGTCCTACCGGGTAGATCCGTTCTTTCAAATCGATCAGGTCAAGCACGATCTTTTCTTGCTTTTGATTACAGGAGGTTACAAATCCCCTGGGTTTATTCAGCGCAATGTATACCATTTTTTGCGCTACCTGAACGAGTTTTCCGTCAAACTGAATTCTGTCGATGTCCGGATCGACTTTGGTACCGAGTTCTGTAACCACCTCTCCATTTACCCTGACATTCCCGGATCGTATATGTTCTTCTCCCTTCCTCCTGGAACAAACTCCTGCAACGGAAAGGAATTTTTGTAAACGAATCAATGCCATCGTTATTGACTTGCTTTTTATCGATCAAGATTCCTGCTGATCACCGCAGGTGTTGCAAAAAAAAGTCCTACCCAAACCGGAACGATCTAGGACCTATAGTCCGCGTTTATCTTGACATAGTCGACCGAAAAATCACATGTCAGAACAGAGCTGCTTCCGCTTCCATTGTTCAGGTCAATCCGGATCTCAAATTCCGGCATTTTCAGAATCTTCTCAGCCTTGGACTCGGCATCGGGGCCGCATCCGACACCGTTTTTAACCATCCACACATCATTAAAAAAAATATCGATTTTTTCGGAATCTATTTCAGCACCGGATCTGCCCGCAGCAGCAATAATCCTTCCCCAGTTGGCATCTTCACCGAAAAGAGCTGTCTTCACCAGGTTTGAGCCTGCCACCGTATCTGCAATCCGTCGCGCATCCCTGTCAGAGACTGCGCCCATAACCTTAACTTCGACAAGTTTTGTCGCTCCCTCACCGTCCTTCACAATCATGCGGGCAAGTTCGTTAAGAACCTGTTCCAGTACTTTCCGAAAAACTTTTTCCGATTCCCGGCTATCCGCCCGAACTCCCGATACTCCGTTTGCCATTATGATCGCCATGTCATTCGTGCTTGTATCCCCATCCACGGTAATCCGATTAAATGACCCTTCAACCGCCTCCGAAAGAGAAGCCTGAAGGGCGGCATGTGATATTTCAATATCCGTGCAGATAAAACAAAGCATGGTGGCCATATCCGGTTTGATCATTCCGGAACCTTTTGCCACGCCCGTTACGGTAAAAGTCTTTCCGTCGATTTCTCCCTTCCGCGTGCTTATTTTCGGGAATGTATCCGTGGTCATAATGGCTGCCGCGAAATCAGGAAGCCCCACACCGGACAGAGAATGAATCAGACCTGGAACAGCCTTTTTTATTTTCTCTATGGACAGCGGTTCGCCGATAACACCTGTTGAGGCATTAAAAACAAGCTCTTCCTGAATGTTAAGCCCGGACGCGACAAACCGCGTCACTGCCATGGCATCCATCATTCCCTGCGATCCTGTGCAGCAATTCGCATTACCGCTGTTCACGATGATCGCCCTGCCCCTTCCGGTTTTTATCCGCTCACGGTCAAGAATGACACACGCCGCCTGAATCCTGTTCCTTGTAAATACGCCTGCTGTACTTGCTTCTTTCTCGGAAAAAATGATGCCGAGATCGATTTCCCGGGTTTTTTTCAATCCGCAAGCACAACCGGAAAATTGAAACCCGGGGCATGTGATGGCTTCATCTTTCATGTTTCAAATAATCCTTTCTCCCCAATCTCAAAAAAATCTGTTATGAAAAATTCGGAAGCAAACGACTTCCCATCAGACCCTGAAATCGGCACAGACGGTCGGATGTCTGGTCTTATTTGCCATGATTTCAATTCACAATCAATGATCGTTATCAAGACATGGCCGAGGCTGTTTCGATTAGTGTGGACTTATTAACAAATTAAAATATATACTGCAACAAAGGAAAACGGAGAGAACGAATGGACAGATCCAAAGCAAAATGTCTGATATGTAATGGAAAACTTTCACTGAAGCAGTCATGACAAAAAGTGATTCTTCGCTGCATGGAATGCGGCACGGAATTTTCAGTGGAAAAATATGCCGAATTGATGGACCAGGTTCTGGAAGAAAAACTGGGAAACATTCCCTGTGATCGGTTATAATTCACTAAATAAGATATGGAAAAAAACTTTCTACTCACGCTGGAATATGACGGCAGCAAATACCATGGCTGGCAGAAACAAAAAAATGACCGGACCATACAGGAAGAGGTTGAAAATGCCATTTCAACCATGACAAGACAAAAAATTACACTGATCGGCTCAGGAAGAACCGATGCCGGAGTTCATGCCCTGAACCAGACAGCAAATTTTCACTGCCGGACAAACCTGTTGCCGCAAGTCTTTGTAAAAGGACTCAACAGCCTGCTGCCGGAAGATATCATCGTTAAACAATGTACGGAGACCGACACCGGGTTTAACGCCCGTTACGATGCCGTAAGCAAAACCTATCATTACAAGATACGGAATCGGGATCTGCCGGCAGCTATCGGCAGGCAATATGAGTGGTTCATTCGAAGAAAGCTGGATCTGGATGCCATGGAAAAAGCATGTTTCCACATTGAAGGAAAATACGATTTCAAGGCTTTTGAAGGAACGGGAAGTCCAAGATCCCATACCATCCGGAATGTATATAAAGCCTGTTTTATAGAAGCCGGAGAAGGTTGTATCATTTTCCAGATAAAGGCTGACGGTTTTTTAAGATACATGGTCCGTAATCTTGTGGGGACACTCGTGGAAGTCGGTCACGGCAGAATCTCATCGGAAGCCTTCCGGGAGATACTTCTTTCAAAAGACAGGGCAAATGCCGGAGCCACCGCACCCCCGCATGGGCTTTGCCTTGTTTCGGTTGACTATTCAGATTGATGCCTTTATAAAAAGCTGGAGTTCAATGCGGATGAATCATGAATCATATTCTGCCGGAAGGATTCGACGGGCGTAACTGTCAGCGCTGACTGAACTTTTTATGAAGCGATCAACTCATATATGCAGCAGAGGATGCTCATGCAGCAACAAGAAACACGCAATATCAATGTTCTCATTTACGGTGGCGGCGCTGTCGGTCTCGGGATCGCCAGCTGCCTGATCAAGTCAGGCGAAAAGGTAGATATTCTGGCGAGAAAACAGACCACGGATTGCCTGAAACAAGAAGGGCTCATCCGAACAGGGGTTTTTGGGCATTTTTACGCTGAAAATAATCAATTCCAATCGGTTACATCTCTTTCCGAAATAACTCAACAGACAGCCTATGATTATATCCTCGTCTGCACCAAATCCTTTGATTCCCTGAAAGTTGGAGAAAATATAGCGGAACACCCGCATTTATCCGGGGAAAATACGGCGATCGTGCTGTGCCAGAACGGCTGGGGGAACACAGAAATTTTATCCCCGTTTTTTAATGAAAAAAATCTTTTTAATGCAAGGGTGATTACGGGATTTAACAGACCGAAGCCAAACCATGTCGAAATCACCGTTCATGTGGACGCGATTCGTATGGGCAGTATTTACAGCAAGAAGCTCGATTCTTTGAAAAGCCTTTGCAAATCCATTGCAAAAGGCGGCATTCCCTGTGAAATATCTTACGGAATAATAAGAGACATGTGGGCAAAAATGCTTTATAATTGCGCGCTGAACCCGCTGGGAGCCATCTTCAATGTGCCGTACGGAAAACTGGGGGAATCGCGGCATACCAGCATGATCATGAATCACATTATCAAAGAGATTTTTGTTGTTATGGAAAAAGCCGGATATGAAACAGAATGGCATTCCGCAGAAGAGTATCTTCCCGTTTTTTTCAATACCCTTATTCCCGCAACGGCAAAGCATGAAGCATCGACTTTGCAGGATATCAAAGCAAAGAAAAAAACAGAGATTGACGCACTGAACGGAGCGGTCGTAAAACTCGGCAGGCAATACGGCTTAGACGTATCATTCAATAAAATGGTTTATGAAATGATCAAATTCAAGGAAGAACAATATCTGAACCATTAGTAACATAACAATATGAAAATACCCAACTACATCCCTTTTGCCGGCCCGGGCTTTCAAGCTCCAGGCATTGAAAAAGCGAAAAACGCAATCCTTCCAATTTGTTATGAAAATGCGCCTTCCTATGGAACCGGCAGCAAGTATGGCCCTCTTTACATTTTAGAGGCATCTGTTCAGTTGGAAGATTTTGACGAGGAGGCCTCTGTCGAACTGAAAAAACTGGATCTCTATACCCTGGAACCGATTTTCCCATCCGACGATCCGGGCCGGGCAATCAGCGAGATGAAGGCTGCCGCAAAAAAAATACTTTCAAAAAAAAAATTTCTACTGTGTCTTGGAGGAGATCATGCGATCTCAATAGGGCCGATTGCGGCTGCGGCTGAACTTTATCAACATACAGGTGTGCTTCAAATTGACGCCCACCTTGATCTCCGTGATACCTGGAACGGCAGCAGGTATAACCATGCATGCGTCATGAGAAGAGTTGTCGATGATATCGGCATCCCGGTAGTCCAGGTTGGGATACGCTCGTTCTCCAAAGAAGAGGCGGATCTTGTCCGCAAAAGAAAATTCTCTCCGTTTTACGCTCATCACATCGTACCATGGGACAATTCATGGATTCAACAGGTCATAGACCGCCTCCCGGAAAATGTTTATCTGACCGTTGATCTGGACGGCCTCGACCCGGGGGTTATCCCCGGCACCGGGACACCCGAACCCGGAGGACTTTTATACAGGCAGCTTCTTGACCTGATCCGGGCTCTTGCCGCTCGAAAAAATGTAATTGCGGCAGATATCAATGAATTGATGAAAATCGAAAACACACAGGTATCGGAATACACGGCTGCCAGAATTGCATCCAAAATTCTAATTTACTGCTCAAATACAAATAATTCTTGACTGACCAGATCCTTTCAGGCATTTTAGGCAATGACGCAAAATAGGTAGCGTCCGGGTAAACCAGTTGTTTTTTAAATGAATAATCATCAGAATCCGGCCGCGGTACTGTCAAACAAACAATCAGGATTGATCTTCCAAAAGACTCACGGCACCATGGGAGATCTATATATTTATGGCAAAGGGCTACAATTTTTAACTATCCAGGCTCAGACATGAGCCAACTCTTCGAAAGGAGCGATTCATGGTATTAGATCCTACCAAACATGCAGACTGGGAAATCGCCCAGGATGCGGAAAAAGACATGAAAACCGTCTATGAAGTTGCAGAAAATTTCGGGCTTACCAAAGAAGAACTGCTGCCACAGGGGCATTACTTTGGAAAAATCGATTACCGGGCGGTACTGGAACGTCTGAAAGACAAACCAAACGGAAAGTATATTGACGTTACCGCCATTACCCCCACTCCTCTTGGTGAAGGGAAATCCACTTCCACCATGGGTCTCGTGGAAGGTCTCGGGAAACGGGGCATCAATGTTTCCGCTGCCATACGTCAGCCATCCGGCGGACCGACAATGAATATCAAAGGTTCCGCGGCTGGCGGGGGACTTGCTCAGTGTGTTCCGCTGACACCCTTTTCACTCGGGCTCACCGGTGACATCAATGCCATCATGAACGCACACAATCTTGCGATGGTGGCCCTTACATCCCGTATGCAGCATGAACGCAACTACAATGATGAACAGCTCCTGCGTCTCTCCGGCATGCCGCGTCTGGATATCGATCCCACAAATGTCCAGATGGGATGGATCATCGATTTCTGCTGCCAGGCCCTGCGCAACATCATCATCGGTATTGACGGTGTTAACGGCAAAGCAGACGGCTTCATGATGAAATCGAAATTCGGTATCGCGGTTTCTTCCGAGGTTATGGCGATTCTGGCTGTTGCAACAAGCCTCAAGGATATGCGCGAACGTATGGGCAAAATCGTTGTCGCCTATGACAAAACAGGCAAGCCGATCACAACCGAAAACCTCGAAGTCGCAGGCGCCATGACCGCCTGGATGGTAGAGGCCATGAATCCAAACCTGCTGCAGACAATCGAAGGACAGCCGGTTCTGGTTCATGCAGGCCCGTTTGCAAACATCGCCATCGGACAAAGCTCTATCATCGCGGATCAGGTCGGATTGAAGCTTGCGGATTACCATATCACGGAATCCGGTTTTGGCGCGGACATCGGGTTCGAAAAATTCTGGAACCTGAAATGCCGTTTCAGCGGTCTGGTTCCGGATGCGGCAGTTATTGTTGCGACTGTCCGTGCTCTCAAATGCCACGGCGGCGCTCCGGTGCCGGTTCCCGGCAAACCGATGCCCAAAGAATATTCAGGTGAGAATGTCGGCTGGGTTGCCGAAGGATGTAAGAACCTCATCCACCACATCGAAAATGTCCGCAAAGCCGGAATCAGCCCGGTTGTCTGTATCAACGCCTTTCATACAGACACAAAAGCGGAAATTGCCAAAATTCGCGAACTGGCGGAAGCTGCCGGCGCGAAAGTTGCTTTATCCCAACACTGGAAAAAAGGCGGAGACGGAGCGCTTGAATTTGCGGATGCGGTCATTGATGCCTGTAAAGAAAAGAATCATTTTAAATTCCTGTATGAGCTGGATATGCCGGTTAAAGACCGTATTGAAAAAGTTGCCACCGAAGTATATGGTGCCGACGGGGTTGATTACTCCAATGAAGCGAAAAATCAACTGGCAAGAATCCAGAAAGATCCGGAACTATCCAAACTCGGCCTCTGCATGGTAAAAACCCATCTGTCCCTTTCCGACAATCCGTCGATCAAGGGTGTTCCCAAGGGGTGGCGTCTTAATATCCGTGAAGTTCTTACCTATGGCGGCGCAGGGTTCATCGTGCCGGTTGCCGGAACGATCAGCCTGATGCCGGGAACCGGATCCAACCCGGCCTTCCGCCGCGTTGATGTCGATGTCGAGACCGGAAAGGTTGAAGGCGTATTCTAACAATAGATGAAACCGGTTCAAAACCGATAGATTCTATTCGGTAACATGATCAAAAAGGCACGGC
>CAZOEW010000034.1:8391-23662 GCA_964578935.1 uncultured Desulfobacterales bacterium
GTCACACAACACTCCTCCTTAGAACCACTTCATCAGGCAGCAGTCAACGGCATCCAGAAGCAGGTGAAGCAACAGTCCGACACTGATAACCCGCAACTTTGACACGGATAGCATGATCAGGTAGATGCAGAGTGCATAATAGGAATGAAGCGGATGGAATCCGATACTGCAGCGGTTGGGATCAAAGACAGGGATAGCGAACAGGTGATCCAGGTCGATAACAAGGGTTGAAACCATTACAAGCCAAGAGCTTTTCCATCTTTCTTGATAAAAGATTTTAGCCGCGATACCCGGTACTGCAAAATGCATTATGATATGGATGCCGGATCGAATCATGCCGGATCCAGAAAGGACTCAGCGAGCTGGGCAAGTTTCAACCTGCAGGCGATCGCAAAATCTTCCGGATAATGACCGTTGATCCACCGCAGTTGGGCTTCGCTGAAAGCGCCGGGCGATTCAGGGAGTTTCGGCAGAAAGCAATACAAAACATGCTGGCCGCTTTCCGGCATATCAAACCGTTTTGCGTACTCTATCGCTGTAATCATTCTTGCTCCCATTCCCGTAAGTATTTTCATTGCGATCAGCATGCCCCGGTCCAAACTGCTCCTCATCTTCGAATCCGTTTCCAGAATATTCCCAAAAGGTTCGATCGGCATGAGCTGGAGCTCCCATTGAGATGTCTGAGATTTGGGGACAAAAAGAACCACATGTTCATCCTCAAAAATGATCAGGCTTGAATCGTGGTCGTCTCTTCCATCCATGCGATGGTTGGATCGTATGGCGCGGAGATAATCCTTAAAAAAAGAATTGCCTGTCTGACGCTGATACTCCATGATAAAATCATGTATCAGATCCCCGCAGGAATATGATGGAAGCTCCCCTGATATTTCTTTCAAACCTGCTCCGCTCTTTTCAGCATAAACCTTGGAAGGAACCATTGAGAACTGCTGATGTATCTGCTGGTGCGACGCATGGAGCCGGTATTTGCTCGGCGCAAAGTCAAAACCATAATTCCAGCCCCACAACGAGGCATTAAAGTCAAGGCGGAAACTGGCAGCTTCTTTTGAAAGCACTCTGTTGATTTCCAAGCGCAGCGCCTCAAGATCCTCATGAGAAATTGCTTTTCTCCTTTGTGGGATAGAAATCCCAAGCTGTTCCGCCATGCGCGTATACGTCCTCTGGTAGTAAATATGCCTGAGCCCTGTCATATCATCAAGAGACAACTCCTTGATCTGGTATCTTATTGCATCATCGGCCATATTTGAGGCATAATGCCCCCAGGGAATGTAGCTGTTTCGCCTGAGGTATTCAAATACATGGGCACCGGTTCCGTTTCCTGTCCACTCTCCGACAATCTCACTTTCCCCCTGGACACCGGGTTTTAAAACCATCGCCGACTTATATTCGTCCGGAAGATGGATATTGTTCACCAGAACTTCGAAAAGATCGTGGTTCTTTATGTCCGCTCTGACAGCACCCTTGTCATTCCGCTGATAAACTATTCCCTCCGGCTTTCCGGTTTCAGGGTTACGAACAAACTCACAACACAGCGCTGCAATGCGAACCAGATCCGCCGGGTCAGTGGATGTTTCCGCCAATGCCAGGAGTATCGGTTCCGGCAGCGCTGCAAAAGCCTTATCTGTTCTTTCCCGAAAAGACCTTGAATCAAATTGATTTTTCAGAAAATCTGAAAAAGAAACCGATGGGGGTTTCGGCAGAAAAATCGATGAAGGGTTTTCCGCCTTTTTCTCTGCCCAGCTCTTTGCGATATAGGTGGTGCCTTTAAATGGAAAAGGGTTCGGAATTTCATAGATCCAGTCCGCCCGGGGTTCATTGACATCTCCTTTTGGGAAATTGTTATGATTTACATGTCCGCTTCCGTCAGGGAATTCTCCCAACGTGGTTAGAAAGTCATTCTCCCTCAAATTTCTGACTGTAAAAGAGGGCTTGTGAACACCATATGTAAATCGGCCATCAGGCGTCACACAGGTTCGAAGTTTCATGATGAACTCCCATAATCTTAAAAGATGACAGCTCTGTCTGTTTTGGTTTTAAAACCCGCGACCCTAAAGCGGAATCTTCAAGACATAAACAATTGCACTGCCTGTAATCTTTCTTTCAGGGCTTTACCCGTAAAACAAAGCCCTTTGCTATGCGGCTATATGTTTACTTCCCCTTGAATACAGGTTTTCGTTTTTCCTTAAAGGCCCTTGGCCCCTCTTTTACATCCTCGCTCATAAAAACAGGTATCGCGATCTCCATCTCCTTGGCAAGCCCCTCATGTAAAGTAAGTCCTATGTTTGTAAGGACAGCCTGCTTGACAGCCGTAACAGCCATGGGGCCGTTTTCTGCAATAATCCAGGCGAGTCTTTCCGCCTCTTCCATGACCTTTTCCTGAGGCAATACCCGATTTATAAATCCAAGGCGATATGCTTCATGGGCATCGATGAGCTCTCCGGTGAGCAGTATCTCCATGGCCTTTGCATATGGAATCTGTCTGGGAAGTTTGACGCTTGATCCGCCCATGGGGAAAATAGCCCATTTGACTTCCTGCAGGCCGAATCGTGCATTCTCACTTGCAATCCTTATGTCGGTTGAATAAAGAAGTTCCAGTCCCCCTGCAATGGCATGCCCGTTAACCGCAGCGATTACCGGCTTATAAAGCTGAAAGTCTCTTAATAAAGCTTGTTGCGCGAGAAGCGGATTCTGTTGGACCTTTTGATCTGCATCTGTTTCCGGTTTTCTTGCCCCGGTGAACAGCGGAATCAGCTTTTCCAGATCAGCACCGGCACAAAAAGTTTTATCACCTGCCCCGCTAATGACAGCGCAACGCATCCTGCTGTCATCACGGTAATCCTCCCATGCATCCAGAAGCTCAAGAACGGTTTCAGGATCGATTGCATTATGCGCTTCGGGACGATTGAGGGTCAGATACGCAATATTCTTTTTTTTTTCGTAAATAAGGGCCATTTTCCATTCTCCTGTGATTTTTTTAAAACATTAGATCTTCTTATGGCAAGCAGCCTGATTAATTTTATGGAAGAAAAAACGGTTATCTGTTGAAACGCTCACGTTGGGGAAAAGATAAAATCACTGAAACCGGTTTCCTGGAATGATTTTCAAAAAATAAGGATGTTTAATGAATACCCATTTATGGACGCATTCATGGGTATCCGGAAACAGGATGATGCCTGTTTTTCACACAGCAGACTTCTTCACTAATATACTTCAAGGACTTTCACATTCTCAGTCCCGGTTCTTCGACCAATATAACCGATAGCGCCATCGGTCTGGGATACATACTGTATGAGTTCAGCTTCTGTCTTGAAACATTTGGGCTGACACCCTTTGCCGGTAAAAATCATCTTTCTCCAGTGATTTTTGTATTGCGAAGTGCTTCTTTTGATATATGTTTTCAGAAATTCCCGATGAATATCCCCTTCAAGTGTGACAAAATGAACCGGCGTGTTATCCGGCCATTTTACAATTGTACCAAGAGAAATCTTTTTGATCTCAGAATTGCTCAGACTGTTTTCAGGAATGTTCTTGTTTGCGATAACCGCGACATCGGCAAATGCTCCCGTGCCTGAAAAACCGAAAAGAATAAAAACGATAACCAGCAAATACAGATGCTTTTTCATGATGGCGTTCCTCCTTTCCCATTATTCATCCTGATCTGGATACAACCGCTTCAGAAAGCTCTGGTGCCAGAATATTTGCTTTTTTTATAATGCGCTACTGTTCTTTCAGCGTTGAAGAAGTGCGAAACAGACAACATGCCAAGACACTGTGATCTGATTCTTTTCAAAAGATGTTTTTATAACCGATCATTCCGGTATCTTAAATGCATATGGATTTTAGAAAAATAATTTTATTTGGATACCATGATTTATGTATGCCTCTATTACAATATAGAGTGCATGTAAACATAAAATTGCACATAATATCTTTTTTTTTCATGAAAAATGCGGACAAAATCTTTTTCAGTCTCTGTCTTCCTGAGATTAGTTATTGCTTTCAAAAGCGTTTCAATATAGTAGATATCTTTTCAGCCGATAAAAAATCTTGATAGCATATTGAATTTTATTAGGAATAATGATGAGAGTCCCGCAGGACACCCTGATATCCCAGATCAACTCCCTTTTTAATCCGCGATCCATTGCCATTGTGGGCTTGCCGAGAGGGTTGAAAGCCGGGAAACTGTTTCTCCTGGCTCTTCTTGACCAGGGATACCCCGGGAAAATCTATCCCGTCAACCCCGGCACTGAAGAGATAGACGGCCTGAAATCATATCCAAGCGTATCTTCAATTCCAGATCCTGTGGATCTCGCGATCATCCTTACCCCTCATAAAATTACCCTGCCTGTCATCAAGGAATGCGCGGAAAAGGGAGTCAAGGGGATTGTATTGTTTACAGCCGGTTATAAAGAGACTGGAACCGATGAGGGCAATGACAGAGAGCAGGAGATTGTTCGTATTGCACAGTCCGCGGGCATGAGAATTATCGGGCCAAACGGAATGGGCTTATATTCCCCGAAAACAAAAATCTCCTTTTTCCCGCAGCTTTCCAAAGAACCCGGAACTGTTGGAATCATTTCTCACAGCGGTTCTTTGACCAATATTTTAGGATATGTCGCTCCAAAAAAGGGTATCCGTTTCAGCAAGGTTGTGAGCCTGGGGAACGAATGCGACCTGAACAGTGCCGATTTTTTGGAATATCTGGGAAACGATACGGACACGCAGGTTATCGGGGCCTATCTGGAAGGGATAAAAGAGGGTTCCCGATTTTTCAGCGCGCTCAGAAATGCCTCATCAGAAAAGCCTGTAGTGATCTGGAAAGTCGGTCTGACCCCTGAAGGAAGTCAGGCTGCCATATCCCACACCGGTGCAATGACCGGGGCCGTGGATATTTGGCAAGGAATTACAAAACAGGGAGGAGCTGTTCCGGTTGCAGGAATAGAAGATTGGGTTGATACGCTCATGGCTTTTTCGCTTCTGCCGGGTGATCCCGGCAATCGGGTTGCAATCATTTCCGGTCCTGGAGGCCTTGCCGTATCCGCGGCCGAGGCCTGTGGAAGAGAAACGTTGAAACTGGCTGAACTCCTTCCGGAAACACGCGAGATCCTGGCGAAATTTGTCCCGGATACCGGAACAAGCCTAAAAAATCCTGTAGATGTCGGACTGACAGCCTCCCTTGACATGGATATCTACATAGAAGCCGCTCGCACCGTGGCGGCTGATCCCAATGTTGACATCATCACCATGATTGGTGTTGGATTTTCTGATGAAACAAACAAAAAATATACAGATGCGATGATTCAGGCGCGGAAAGAATTCAACAAACCTTTTATGATTGTAAATGTTCCGGGTATGAATTCTGAATTCGCAGACACTTTCTGCAATGCCGGGATTCCTTTTTTTGAATCTGCCGAACGCGCTATGAAAAGCTATGCCAAACTGATTCGATATCACTGCTGGCTTCAACGGTTAAAAAAGTCATCCTAGAGCATTGGAACTCTTTTTATTTTTAAAACGATGAAGGATTGTATCATGTCAACATTAACAACTCTCTTGCAAAATGGTGGAAGAAACCTTTCGGAATACGAGTCCAAAAAGGTTCTCGCTTCTTACAACATTCCCGTGACCCATGAAATGATTTTGCGTGATGCCGGAGACCTTCAAGAAGCGGTCAAAAAAATCGGATATCCAATGGTATTAAAAGCGTGCTCTTCGGAAATTATCCATAAAACAGAGAAGGGCCTTGTTCATACCGGGATCACGAATCTGGATGAAGCAAAAGCAGCCTATGATTTTATCGTGAATGGGATGAAAGCGACAGGAGGGGATGTACTGGCTCAGGAGATGATCAAAGGCAAGCGAGAACTTGTCGTCGGCCTTGTCCGCGATCCTCAGTTCGGCCCTTGTGTCATGTTCGGCCTTGGCGGTATATTTACCGAAGTGCTGAAGGATGTTTCCTTTCGCGTGGCGCCTGTCAGCCGAGGCGACGCACTGGATCTCATGGAGGATATACGCGGAAAAAAAATACTGGATTCCTTTCGCGGAATGCCGCCGGTAGACCGTGATCGGCTCGCCGATATTATCACTGCTGTCGGAAAAATTGGGATCGATCATGACATGGTGCAGGAAATCGATATCAATCCACTCATCATATCTGAAGGAAAACCGATAGCGGTTGATGCGTCAATCATTTTGAAAAACCAGAAATAACAAACCGGATGATTCGGGTAAGACAGGCTGAGCAGCGTATGGACATGGAAAAACGTAAAAGACTGGATCGGATGTTCAATCCCAGAGGGTTTGCGATATTTGGAAGCGTCGGCACACTGGGTGCTTTTGGCAACTCAATGGTTCTAAGTCACATCAAATATGGATACCAGGGGAAAATATATCCCATCTCGCAAAAAGGAGGAGAGGTTGCCGGCCTGAAAATCTATAAAAGCCTTTCTGAGGTTGAAGGGCCAGTCGATCTGGCCTCTGTATCCGTACCTGCTGCTGCCGTTCCGGAGGTGTTGCAGCATTGCCTGGAACATGGAGTTGCCGGCGCGGAAATTCATAGCTCCGGCTTTTCGGAAACCGGTGAAAAGGAGGGACGGACTCTCCAGGAAGAGATCGAAAAGATAGCCGGAAAAGGGCTTGCCATCGTCGGTCCCAATTGCTTTGGCCTCCACTCACCCAAAGGAGGGATAACACTCCTTCCCGCATTCGATTTTTCAAAAACCCCGGGACCTGTTGCCATGATATCGCAAAGCGGCGGTGTTGCAAATGACTTTGGGCACGAAGCGCGTTTGGCCGGGCTTGGCATCAGCAAAATCATCTCTTTTGGAAACGGCTGCGGGTTGGGTGCCGCAGAGCTTCTGGAATACCTTGAAGATGATCCGGACACCGCTTACATTGCCGCTTATATTGAAGGGGTGAATGACGGGCGTTCATTTTTCAAGGCCATCCGAAAAATAACCCCGAAAAAACCAATAGTTATCTGGAAAGGCGGGTTGACGCCTCTTGGAGCCAGGGCCGCTCTGAGCCATACCGGTTCACTGGGTGGTGAGACAACAATCTGGCGCTGCGCTCTTAAACAGGCAAAAGCCATCCTTGTTGAGGGTATTGATGAGATGATCGATACCCTGATGGCGCTTACATACATAAAAAGCAGAGGCATTCGGATCGCCCTTGCGGGCGGAGGAGGAGCGATCGGTGTTTTCAGTTCCGATCTTGCCTTTCGATGGGGACTTGAAGTGCCGACGTTCAGCAAAGAAACTCAAAAGGCGCTGAAACGGTTTTTCCCGGCACCCGGCAACAGTGTCCTGAATCCATTGGACACCGGGACGCCTGCGCTGCCGCTGGATTCCGTCAAGGGATGCGTCAAAGAAATTTTACTTCACGAGCCGATCGATATCCTGGTATTAATCATGCTTCTTCATCCGCTTGAGATTGTTATGCCGGCCTTTATGGAGATGGCAGGTTTACCGCCCATATCCGGAGGGGATTACCTTAAAGGGCTTCTGGAAACACTTCTTGCCCTCAAAGAGGAAACCGGTAAAGATATCGCACTGGTTCTGGAAAACAGAACCTGCCGTATCGAAGACGCTAAAGTTGAATCCATATTGCGGGAGCTGCGGAAGCAATACCAGTCAAAAGGAATTCCGGTTTATGAGAATACCGAGAATGCCCTAAGAGGGATTAAAAATGTTTCGACGGCCGCCTGATCCCCGCTCGCAAATGATCGGTTCCGTTTTTTAATCGGAAAGCCCGGCTGACATTTCTTTAAGCTTGTTTGCAAGGTTTAAAAGCTCTTCCGCGCTATTGTTGACCATTGAACTGCTATCCGATATCATCCCGACATCCGTGTTCACCTCAGCAATATCTTTCGCTATTTTATCCGCAAACAAGGAGGTGTTTGCCACGTTTTCATTCACCTCCTCTATTCCCGTTGAGGTAAAGGCGACATTGCTTGAAATCTCCTGTATGGTCTGAGCCTGTTCGCTGATTGCTTCTGTAATTGAAGCTACAATATCATTGACTTCATTGATAATGGTTATGATCTGTGAAATTTCATCCGCGGTCAGGGATGTTGTATTCTGAATCTTTTGAATTTGTTCCTTAATCTGCAAGGTCGCCTGGGCTGTCTGCTTTGCGAGCTCCTTGATTTCATTGGCAACGACCGCAAACCCTCTTCCGGATTCACCGGCCCTTGCAGCCTCTATGGTAGCGTTGAGAGCAAGAAGATTGGTTTGATCCGAAATTTCGGAAATCACTTCCGTGATTTTCCCGATTTCCTTAGCTGCCTCAGCAAGTCTATCCACTTTTTCAGAGACGATTTTCGATTGGCTTACCGCCTTGTTGGATGTTTCCATTGCCTTTTTTGAGTTCTGAGCTATCTCATTTACCGTTGAGTTCATTTCTTCCGAAGATACCGACAACGTACTGATGGTCTGGGAAGTCTGATTCATGGCAGCAGCCACGGAATTGATATTCATACTCATTTCTTCCGATGCCGAAGCAACATCTGTGGACCTCCTGGCAATCTCGTTTGTTTTCCCGCTCATGCTGCTCGAAAGGTTGAGGAGTTCATTCGAAGAAGAATTAAGCACTTCACATTTTGTTCCAATATCGATGAGTACAGCCTTGAGTACATCCCGATTTTTTTCAGCCGCCTTCTTGGCTTGAACAATTTCATCTTTCTGTTTGCTGAAACGTCCGGATAAAAAACAGATAAACAACGCTGTTGGTATGGCGCAGCAAACGTAAACCAACTCATGCCTCATCGAACCTGTTTGATTTAAATAGGTTATCCCAAAATAGGCAGCGAATGCATGCGTTATGATTAAGACTGAGGAAATCAACAGAGACCATTTCAGGGTTGAGCTGATCAAAAGAAAAAGAAGCGCGAATATCATAAAAAACAAACCTACCATTCTTGCCTCATTCAGAAATACAACCCATACGGCATATAAAATGACCAAAAACCCGAATTGTGAAAAATAAAACAGGTCCGATTTTTTTTTCGTGATCTCCTTCATCAGGGTAAGGATGGTCAAATAAACCAACGTGACTCCCACGGAAAACAAAAAGAACAGAAAAAGCTCCGAATAGGTGATGCTGCTCAGTCCCGCGAATTTGGTGAGCAGACTGACTGGCTGCGTAAGCAGGTATCCAATCAGCACCAAAATGACATTGGTAATCTGAATTTTCTTTCTTCGCTGGTATTTTTCAGCCGTGATATCATCGATCATACAAACCCCTTCATATCTGTCGCTACGGTATACAAATTTTTCTGTTGCAATAAATCCCATCCAACTTATATTGGGTACAATATGAAAAACAGATCATCATGAATCAGATATGCGCCTTAACAAAAATTAAACCCGATGTAAAGCATGATGGCTTCGCAAAAAGTCCAAATTAGCGCTAAAACTTCACTTCGTGTCGGCGTTGCGCTGCATCCCTCGTCATTGCGATGTGGGTTAACTACGAATCATTCCTCGGGATTTGCTCGCCTTGAACTTGAACTTTTTTCTTTGCCATTAATTTTTTTTCACTAGTTCGTCGAGCATGTTATCCTCAACAGGAAAGGTAGCCTTATGACATTCTTGAATTTAAAGGATATTGAAGAAAAAGAGCCCGTACCCGGTTTTAAGGTTCGGTTCATCCATTCGAACAACATGACTTTCAGCCACTGGAAAATCGCAAAAGGATCTTCTCTGCCTGCGCATTCACATCCGCATGAGCAGGTGACCCATGTTTTAGAAGGCAAATTCGAACTGACCATAGGGGATGAGACCCGCGGGTTAACATCTGACATGGGGGCGGTTATCCCATCGAATGTTCCCCATTCCGGCCGGGCCATCACGGAGTGCCGGATCATCGATACGTTTTATCCGGTTAGAGAGGACTATCGGTAATAGAATAAAAATAGACCGAAGGCGGAACATGGTTAAAATTTTGTACTGGGACCGCAACGGATTCTGCCTCTGGCACAAGCGGCTGGAGAAACACTTGTTTACATGGCCCGTCTTTCCGGAAGAGGTGATGGAGATCGATCCGCGTGAACTGCACTGGCTGCTGGAAGGTCTGGATTACAACTTTGAAGCCGATTTTTTAAAACCTATTCGAGACAAATAGTCAGAGTTTATCGTTTTCACTTCGAATGATCATCAAGAAATTGTTTCGGCCTCTGTATTTTAATGCCCACATAATCTTTTATTTCCTGTAAAGATTTGTCTCCGGAAATAATAAATTTTGAATTTAATGCCACTGCACATTTAATGAATTTGTCATCATCAGGGTCTTTTTCCACAACGCTTAAATTTGGAGTTTTTGCAGTGAATAATACATTAAAGCCATGTGCAAAGAGGCTCAACAACTCTTCCAGCTCACGCTCATTCTGTAGCCCCATACGTCTGAGCACATTAACATATTCGTCAATAATGGGTCGAGAAAGGCATATAACAATTTAGTGACATTTTTTCTTTCTACCTTAGCAAGATTATTGACTTTGGCTTTGAGATCAGGATCGATCCGCACTACCATTCGAGTAGTCATTATAAGCCCCTTCTTCTTATGATAGACGTATACACAATATAATACTCCGGTAAGCATATCAACGATGGAATAATTTTCAAAAAATTTGAGATGACAAAGCGTTCTAAAACCCTATCTCAAAAATAGAAATATGGTTCAAGTTCCCCGCTTATAGCGGGATTTCCGCTTCGCTCCGACAAGGGTTCAAATCCCGCAGTCGAGTGAAAACCGGGAAAATGTTATAAACTCTTAAACCGGTTTCAAAATTTTCAATCGGATCGAAGGTCGAGGCGGAGCGAGGGGTTCAACCACAGGAATATATGTTATATTTCGCGGATTGAACCCCTCGCTCCAACAATGAGATTCGGTTCGAGAGGAGGTTTTGAAACCGGTTTTAATAGGCTTCCCAGAGAAGCCGCTGAACTCCCCCCGGCGGAGCCGGTATGTTGGAAGAATGCCCCGTCTCCGAAGCATCTTCCTCACCGGCTCCGGATATGCCTTTCCCGGTGCCGACAATTGCGATTGCCCTGCCCTGCCGCGTAATCACGTTGATGCCTGAGGGGATGCCGGTTTTTTTTAACATGCGGTATGTATCTTCCAACGTGCCTTCATCAGCAAGGGCAGTGGATGAATTCTTTTTTTTCAAATCAAGGGAAGCGGTTCCATCCGAATAATCAAGGGCATACGTGAAGCTGTTTCCTTCCGGCGTGCAGCTGTCCTCAAATACCGGCTGAAAGGTTGTAAAATAAACTGTTTTAAAAAAAAGCACCGGCCTGCTCAGGCACATTTCCCCGACGTGATCCATTGAAATATCCTGACTGCATTTTCCCTGTTTTCCAAGAACCTTATACCATCCGCGGCAGGTCTTGTTTACACCCGGGTAATCCTGCGTGCCGTATAATATCTCAAAAAGGCTTTCCTGTAATTCTTCATCTTCTCTTCCCGTATCCGCATCATATTCAAGAATTCCGTTCTGATTCACGTCTGCATTGCGATCCAATTCATCGCATGTCAGGTTTAATAAATCTTTTTCAGTCGCAGGCGAATCGGTGTCGGAAATCGCATAAAACCGGTTCTCATAGTCAGGCACAACTCCTGGATGGACACGATCACCTGTGCCGAAATATAAAACCGGTTTGTCCGTCCATTCGCTGCCCATATAGGATACATCCGGAGAATAAAAAGTCTTTCTGCCGACATCAGCCATGCTAAGCGAAGGTTCTACGGATAGGGCTGTCACGGCATCGGGTTGATCAGAACCCGGGTTTGCCTGGAATATTCTTTTTACCCGCCATTTATCCTGTTTATCATACGGATCATAGGTTGCTTTCCATATCTGTCCATATATATCAGCGGCATAAATCAACAGATTCCCCGACAGATTGATTACCGAAGGATCAGCAGGAAAACACCATTTCATTTCAGAAAAAGCCTGACGTGTTCCTGAGATGCGATCTTCCCCGAAAACAGCCTTGAACACATGGCTTCCATCGTCAAGATCCACGATAAATATCCCGCGCCCTGTCTCATTTTTCTCAGGATTACAAACATCATACCTGTCATTATCAAAAGCATCGTGCAGCGGGTTTTCAACATCAAATTCATCATGAGGGTTTTCCGGATCATATCGTCCATCCGCATTGCCGTCATTCCAAGATTCAGGAAAATGGTCTTCCTCATCATCATATCCGCCTCCGAATACAACCAGATTCTTCTGGATTGCCGAATCGGCCCCAATAGAAGCAAATACCGGTCTGGACCAGGAGTACCCGAGTTCAGGCGAATAATCCATCGTATCGGTTCCGCCTTCGAGCCTCCACTTTACCGACCACTGGCCTGGATCAGGCCTGGAAACATCGAGGGCCCAATAACACCTTCCGCCTCTTCTTTCACCAAAAACCAGTGTCTTGTCAAAATATTCTCCGGGTCGTCGTACACTGGAAGGTGATCCGGCATTCTTCCAGGTGGTGGCTCTATGAAGGGAAATAAATCCGTCCACAAAATAATGGTGCTGTTGATTGCCCGCAAGCTCTTTCAACCCGGGAAGGAGTTCACCGGGGATGAAAGCCCATATCTCGTCGCCCGGATGATAATCCCTGCCGTTAATGCGAACGGTCATATCCGGTTTGTCAGGGTTACTCGTATCGACAAAGACATGAAGCATGCCGTCATTTGCGCCGACCGCTATGAAACGGTAAGCCAGATCGTGGTTTTCATCCAAATAATCGATTACACAAGGCTCGGAATGAATAATATCTCCCAGAATCCACTTTCGCCGGGCTTTTGGGTTACCATCTGTTTCCTCCTGATACGCGATCCCCATGCTGTCCGTAACATCCAATGTATACCCGTAAACATAATTAATTATTCTGTCCCGCTCCAGATAATCCGCTTTCCGATTGCCGGTCGCTATGCCCAGATCAGAAGGAAGAACCGTATCCTCGATATTTTTGTCCCTGTCGCGATAAAACGGTACAATGTTTTTTGAACCATCAGGGTCTTTACAGGTAACGATATTGCGAAAATCATAAAACGGCCCTGTGGAAAGATCTACCAGGTGAAAACGTTCCATAAGGCATTCACCTGCGCCTCCTGAAATGACGCTCTCTCCGTCAGCCTCCTTTGACCAGAAGGAAATCGATTTTGGTTTAAAAATGCCATCACAGTCAACCGCGGGCAATCCATCCTTTCCGGTTACCACCCATTCCGGATACTCGCGGTTACAGTCGCCTTGTCCTCTCGTCAGATAGCGCAGGCCATATTTTTTTAAATTGCCTGCCCAGGCTTTTTTTTCTTCCGGCCTGAAAAACGCCATATAGAGATTTTCTCCGCTTTGTGTTCTGTTTGCCGGATCAACAGGTATAACAGGAGGTGAAAAAGAAGCGGATGAAGAAATTATCGTACCAAGATTTGAAAATGAAGATAGTAGTTGCTGCTCACTGAAACCTGCCTGATAAATTCCGGAACCAGCATCCGCCATATCCATCATCAACGGGTTGTTCAAAGAAAAATCGATGACATGAAGCGTGTGCCGATAAGTTGCTTCATTTCGCAGCCAGTGAGCCAGATCATCACAATGATTCTCATACTGCCATGGTTCACTGTCTCCATAATAAAGGCATTCCGACCGGTACCCCTCCGGACAGAATCCAAACTCAGGGTCGGGATAATCCAGAGCGGTTGCGTCCCTGATTCTGTCCCACTCATCATCTTCTGAAGGATATCCAGCTGTAACAACAAAGAAGGTGTTCACCTGACATTCATTATACAAAGGGTCCTTGAGAAACTGAATCGAATTATAATTATAGGCATCCTGAATTGCTTCACCAAGCGGGCTTGCGTCATTGAATTGAATCTCTCCGATCCGGTTTAACAGCTCTTGAGGGTCGGTTCCAACCGGCGCAATCAGTTTGCCGCCGTTATTTCCGTCAAACACCGTGATTCCCCAATTGATTGTCTTCCCCGTTTTCCCCAGCATCTCTTTGATCGCCGCGGCTGTAATCTCCATCCTGGATTTTATTTTATCTTCACTTCCCGCATCTCTGCTGCCGCATAAAAAGGGTTTTCCGTAGTCTGGCCGTGAGAAGCACAGGCATCTCCATGCCTTATCGTGCTGATGGTTGTAATATCCTTCATTTGTATATGAATCCAACGATTCGACCACTCTGAAATCTTCAATCAGCTTGATAAAATTAAGCCAGTTCCCGGTGGCAAACAGATAAACACGTTTGCCTCCGAATCCGGCTTCTGCCAATTTGGATTCATCTGGAGTAAACACAAGGTCCTCTCCGATTTCTTCAAACAATCCGGAAAAATAATGTCCGGTCGACTTCAGGATTTCCAAAAAGCCGGTATCCTTTATCTCTCCGGTATCCGGGTTTGGTATCACTTTACATAAAGGAATATCCTGAAAATTGGGGAGACGAAACCCTTTGATCGCAGAAGGGGTCTCCACTTCTTTTCCATCCATATCTATCGTAATGCCATCGGGAAAAAGAATGTGCTGGTCTTTATCAATATCAATCGTTGAAGGATCTTCTATTGTCCATTGTTTCCCTGAACCATTTACGGCAGGTACAATCGCATTTGTCAGCAGAGGATATCTTCTGTTCGTTTCCGGATCTGTTTCATCTCCCCTGTTTTCGATCGGATCGGAAATTACGGAAAACCATTTTTCGATTTTTTCTGAATCAACAAGCTGGACGGCATTGTATTCCGCCCAGGTGCTCACCAGATATACTCCGTCCGGATTCAGCCGGTCATAATCATTTCCGGATCTATCGGTATCCCACCAGAGTTTTCCGTCCCTGCAATCATTTTCATCCAGTGCGAGATGTTCATCCGTCATCCCTTTCATCAAAGCGCCGTAATCAACATCCTCATCATAGACCGGCCAGGTCATGCGGCCCGAATTATCGATCACCATCATCACATTTTTTCTGTTCTGCCCGCGATAAACATCAATATCCTCAGCAAAAGAAACACCACTGCATGCGGCAAACATGACCGTCAAAATAAGAAATAACAGTTTACCCTTGACAATTTTTTTCATTGTCTACCCTTCCAAAGTATAAGCCGGAAAAAGTCTTATCTTGTTTGTTATAATAATTTTCCGATTCAAGTGTTCTCTCAGCGATCAAGTGACCTCTGAGTGAAGTCTATTGAGGTCATTTGGCAAGCGTTCTTCATGCAGCGGAGCGTCAAATTTGAAACTGTCTGAGGGAGCTTGCGA
>CAZOEW010000035.1:0-23376 GCA_964578935.1 uncultured Desulfobacterales bacterium
TGCCAACTCAGGATACTATGTATATCTCGTTGAAAAGTCATCAGCCATTGGAGGGTTGATGTCCCAGCTGGATAAAACCTTTCCAACCAACGACTGTGCCATGTGAATTATCTCGCCCAAACTGGTCGAGGTCGGCCGGCACATCAATATTGAACTTTTGACAAACAGTGAACTTGAAAGCCTTGAGGGCGGACCCGGTAATTTCAAGGCTCTGGTGAGACAGGAACCTCGTTTTATTGACCTGTCCAAATGCACAAGCTGCGGGGAGTGTGCTAAGGTCTGCCCTGTTGAACTCGCGAATGAATATGATGAAGGACTTTCAGCGAAACGAGCGGCTTTTAAAAAATATGCCCAGGCAATCCCCGGTGCTTTTGCGATCGACAAGGCGGATAAAGCGCCATGCCGTCTGGCATGCCCTGCCGGACTTAATGTTCAGGGTTACGTCCAGATGGTTAAGCAGGGGAAATATGAGGAAGCGCTGAAGATTATCATGAAAGACCTTCCTCTCCCGGGAGTTCTGGGACGCATCTGTCCGCATGGCTGCGAGGATGCCTGCCGTCGCTGCGAGGTGGATGAGCCGGTCGCAATCTGTAAGTTGAAGCGGCTTGCTGCCGACCGATTTGATCCAAGAGATGTCAAAATCGATTGTGAGCCTTTAAAAAAGGACAAAGTCGCGATCATCGGTTCCGGGCCGGCCGGCCTTTCTGCTGCGTATCATCTGGCGCGAAAAGGGATCAAATCGACAATTTTTGAATCGTTACCAAAACCCGGCGGGATGTTGAGAGTAGGGATTCCGGATCATCGACTTCCCCCCGAAGTTCTTGACAGGGAGATAGAGGTCATAACCAATCTCGGTGTTGAGATCAAGACGAATACCCCCCTTGGTCAGGAGTTGACGGTCGATGACCTTTTGGGGAATGGATATAAAGCGGTATACCTTGCCCTTGGAGCTCATAAAGGAATTGAGCTTGGAATACCGGGAGAAAAAGCGGAAGGCATCCGGCAGGGGGTCGATTTTTTGAAAGAAGTCAACCTGACCGGAAAGGCAGCGGTTGGAAAAAAAGTTGCGATAATCGGCGGCGGAAATGTAGCGATTGATGTCTCCCGCTCTGCAATCAGGCTGGGTGCGGAAGAAGTTACGATAATCTATCGTCGAACAAGAGCGGAAATGCCTGCATGGGAAGAAGAAATCCATGCCGCTGAGGAAGAAGGTGTCGGAATAACTTATCTGTCAGCCCCCCAGGAAGTTCTTGTTCAGGAAGGCCGGGTCAGCGGCCTTCGTTGTATCCGAATGGAGTTGAGTGAACCGGATTCATCCGGCCGCAAGAGGCCTGTTCCTGTTCCCGGAAGTGAATACGACATAGAGATCGATCAGATTATTCCCGCAATCGGCCAAAGGCCGGATTTGTCCGCGATAGAGGATGTGACCGGTCTCACCTTTTCACGCTGGGGAACGGCAGAAGTGGATTCGGTGACCTATGCAACCGAGCGAGAAGGTGTTTTTGCAGGCGGAGACCTGCAGACCGGGCCTTGGGTGGCCATAGGCGCAATTGCCGCGGGTCGTGAGGCTGCGGAATCGATTGCAAGATTCCTGGATGGGCGGGATATGGCGGAAGGTCGTGAGCCTGTTGTAAATGAAAGTCCGATTTATCGACCGATTGCCGAGGATCAGGTTCAGCAGGCAAGGGAAAAATTACCGGAGCTGCCGGTAGCAGATCGCAGCGGTAATTTTAAGGAAGTGGAAATAGGCTTTGATGATGCTGCAGGGCAAAAGGAAGCAGCCAGATGCCTTAATTGCGGTTACTGCTCCGAATGTCTGCAATGCGTTGAGGCATGTCTGGCAGAGGCAATTGATCACAGCCAGAAAACGGAGATGAAAGAGATAGAAGTCGGGTCGGTAATTCTTTCCGCGGGGAGCAGGCCTTATGATCCGTCGGCTTTAGATGAATTCTATCATTACAAGACGAATCCGAATGTCCTTACCAGCCTTGAGTTTGAAAGGATTTTAAGTGCTTCAGGCCCTACAATGGGGCATCTCGTAAGACCGTCTGACAATAAGGAACCCAAAAAAATTGCCTGGCTTCAGTGCGTCGGATCCAGGGATAACAATAAATGCGGTAATGGATATTGCTCTTCCGTTTGCTGCATGTATGCCATTAAGGACGCAATGATAGCCAAAGAGCATTCTAAAGAAGATCTGGACTGCGTTATTTTCAATATGGATATCCGAACCTTTGGCAAAGATTATGAAAAGTATTACAACCGTGCAAAGGACAATGAAGGTGTCCGGTTTATCAAAGCCAGAATCCATACCCTCGATGAAATCAGGGGAACCGGTGATCTTTGCATTCGGTATGCAGACGAATCAGGCGCAATCTGTGAAGAAGTATTTGACATGGTTGTGCTTTCCGTGGGTCTTCAGATAGAGGAATCAACGGTTCAACTGGCGAAAAAGCTTGAAATTGATCTTGACAAATACCGGTTTGCCGCTACCCATCCCTTTACCCCTGTCGCGACCTCGAGACCCGGGGTGTACGCATGCGGCGTTTTCCAGGGGCCGAAAGATATTCCGAGTTCGGTGATCGAAGCAAGTGCCGCCGCTGCGGCTGCCGGGGTTTACCTTGCAGGTGCTCGGGGTACCTGCACGAAATCTGTTGAAATACCCGAGGAGATCGATGTCAGCGGTGAGGAGCCCAGGATTGGTGTATTTGTCTGCAACTGCGGCATAAACATAGCCGGCGTTGTGGATGTGAATGCTTTGGAAGAATACGCGAAAAGCATTCCGGGAGTGGTTTTCAGTACTCAAAACCTGTTTACCTGTTCTCAGGATTCACAAGATCGGATGAAGGAAATCATCAAGGAAAATCGACTTAACAGAATCGTCGTCGCTGCATGCACTCCGAAAACCCATGAAGGAATATTCATGGATACCCTCGAAGCTTGCGGTTTGAACAAATACCTTTTTGAAATGGCGAATATTCGCAATCAGAATTCCTGGTCACATTCCAATGAGCCGGAGATGGCAACCAAAAAAGCAAAAGATCTGGTGAGGATGGCGGTTGCCAGATCCGCAACCCTTGCACCGCTGCATGAGAAAAAGATTCCCGTTATCGAAAGGGCACTGGTAATCGGCGGTGGCGTTTCCGGTATGAACGCGGCATTAAGCCTGGCGGATCAGGGATTTGAAGTGGTCCTGATTGAAAAAGAACCGGAGCTGGGAGGTATGGCGAAACGCCTTACAGAGACAATCGAGGGTGAAAATATAAGTATTTATCGTGAAGAAATCATTCGAAAGACGACTTCACATCCTAAGATTCAATCGTTGACAAACTCACTTGTGGTAGGGTTTTCGGGATTTAAGGGGAATTTCAACACGGAGATACTGGTGGGTCCCGGTATGTACGAAAGAAAGATTGAACATGGTGTGGTTATACTGGCAACCGGTGCAATCGAATATCAGCCCAAGGAGTTTCTTTATGGAGAGGATGATCGGGTTGTAACTCAGGTTGAGCTATCACAGCAACTTGAAGAGAAAGGAGCAAAGAATCTTGACCGGGTAATCATGATCCAGTGCGTGGGATCACGAAATGATGAAAACCCCAATTGCTCAAGAATCTGCTGTCAGGCCGCCATCAAAAATGCCCTGCACATCAAGAAGCTCAGTCCTGATACGGAAGTATTTATTCTTTATCGTGATATTCGTACATACGGTCTTCTTGAAGATTATTATACCGAGGCTCGAAAGCTTGGGGTTATCTTTTCACGGTATGATGCGGACAATCCGCCTGAGGTTACAGTTGAAGACGGAGAACTTTTTGTTACTTTCAGGGATCATATTCTTGGCTGTAATTTAAAGGCGAGCGCAGATCTTCTGGCCTTGAGCGCCGGGATGATAGCGGAGGATACGGAAGAACTCTCATCGATCGTGAAGCTTGCGCGAAATGCGGAAGGCTTTTTTATGGAGGCACACGTAAAGCTGAGACCTGTTGAGATGGCTACGGAGGGAATTTTTGTTTGCGGTACGGCCCACAGCCCCAAACTGATTACCGAGTCAATCGCCCAGGCACAGGCCGCAGCATCAAGAGCGATTACTTTTCTCTCACAGCCCAGTTTGACACTGTCGGCTGTTGTGGCGGAAGTAGATGGAGAAAAGTGCGCTTCCTGTCTTATTTGCGTACGATCCTGTCCTTATGGCGTGCCGAAAATAAATGAGGAGGGTGTCAGCGAGATTGATGAAGCCTTGTGTCACGGTTGCGGTGTCTGCGCGGCGGAATGCCCGGCTAAGGCGATTGAGCTTCACTGGTACGAGGATGATCAGCTACTTAGCAAGGTAGAGGCTTTGCTGGAAGGGGTGTTATGAAGCAGGATTTTGAACCGATTATTGTCTCGTTTTGCTGCAATTTCTGAGGGTATACGGCAGCGGACCTGGCAGGTTCGATGAGGCTCAGCTATCCTACAAGTATAAAAATTATTCGAGTTCCATGTACCGGCAAGGTAGATGTTATCCACATTCTCAGAGCGTTTGAAAAAGGAGCGGATGGCGTTTATGTGGTCGGATGTATGGAAGGAGACTGCCATTTTAACAAAGGCAATTTCAGGGCTCGAAAACGAGTGGAACAGGCTCAAAGAGTGCTGGAAGATATCGGAATTGGAGGCGAACGGGTAAAGATGTATAATCTTTCTTCCAGCGAAGCGCCGCTTTTCGTTGAATTTGCCAAAGAGATGTCTGAGAAGATTCTTGAACTGGGACCCAATCCGATTAAGGAGGCAAAAAAAAGGTTACGCAGGCGAAATGAGGCGGCCTCAGGCTGATGGTTTGAAATCAAACTCCATGCCATGCGGGTTACGGGTTACTCCGATTCTGTTGTCCGGGTTTCGAGCTTCAATTTCAAGTGCTTCGATTTTTGTGATCGTGTCATAGAGTGCTGTGCCGGATCACTGATATTGAGCTTTAGCCCCTGAACAAGAAACCAAATTATCGATGAAGGTGCCTTTATGATTGTTGCTGAAAAAAAACCGATTGAGGAGATCATTGAGAAGATCAGGGATTACAACAAAATTCTCCTTTTGGGATGTAATGAGTGTGTTACGGTTTGCGAGGCCGGGGGGAAGAAGGAGGTCGGTGTGCTTGCCTCGGCCCTTCGTATGTATTTTTTGAACAAGGGAAAAGAGATGGATATTGATGAAATTACCCTGGAGCGGCAGTGTGATCATGAGTATCTTGAAGAGATTCGCGACAGGATCGATCACTATGATGCCGTACTTTCCCTTGCCTGCGGCGTAGGCGTTCAGTTCATGGCGGATAAATATCAGTCAACTCCGGTATATCCGGGCGTGAATACCTGCTTTTTGGGAGCTACGGAGAAAAGGGGGCTCTGGACCGAGAGGTGCCAGGCCTGCGGACAGTGCATCCTCGCAAGCACTGCCGGAATCTGCCCTGTATCCCGCTGTGCCAAGCGTATCTTGAATGGTCCGTGCGGAGGGTCAACCAATGGTAAATGCGAGATCAGTAAAGAGCTTGATTGTGCCTGGCAGTTGATCATCGATCGGTTAAAAGCGATGGGCAGACTGGATGAATATGAAAAACTGGCTGATATAAAGGACTGGTCCTCTGATCGGGCAGGGGGACCCAGAAAAGTTGTCAGGGAGGATGTTCAGGAATGAGTGAAACAACATCAAGCAAACTGGAAAAAATTCTTGCCTCAGGCAATCTTGCCGTAACATCGGAATGTGGGCCGCCCCGAGGCAGTGATCCTGAAGCGATTATTGAAAAAGCAAATCTGATCAAGGATCATGTCGATGCGATTAATATAACGGATAACCAGACCTCTGTTACCCGAATGTGCAGCCTGGCAGCATGTATCCGGCTGAAACTTATGGGCCTGGAGCCGGTTCTTCAAATGGTGACCCGGGATCGAAACAGAATTGCTTTGCAGAGTGATATTCTTGGCGCGGCCTCTTTTGATATTCATAATATGCTTTGCCTTTCAGGTGATCACCAGAGTTTTGGTGACTGCGCATCCGGACAGAATGTTCATGACCTTGATTCCATGCAGCTTATTCAATTGGTCCGGAGAATGCGGGATGAGGGGAAATTCCTGGGGGGAGAAGATATTAAACGTCCTCCGAAAATGTTTGTCGGTGCTGCGGCCAATCCTTTTGCGGATCCATTCGAAATCCGGGTAGCCCGCCTTGCAAAAAAGGTCGCTGCCGGTGCTGAATTTATTCAGACCCAATGTATTTACAATCTGGATAAGTTTGAGAAATGGATGGAAGGGGTCAGAGAACGGGGTTTGCATGAGAAGGTCCATATCCTTGCCGGCGTTACCCCTTTTAAATCAGCCGGCATGGCACGGTACATGAAAAATAGAGTTCCCGGTATGGATGTCCCTGACGATGTGGTCAAACGGATGGCGGATACGCCAAAGGAGAAGCAGGCGGAAGAAGGAATCAACATCTGCGTGGAATCAATCCAGCGTCTCAAAGAAGTTGAGGGCGTTCATGGATTCCACGTGATGGCTATTGAATGGGAAGAGAAAGTCCCGGAAATCGTGGAAAGGGCGGGGCTCTATCCCAGGCCTCAAGTATAGATTCGTTTACACCTCAACAGGGTTGATTTTGCCCGGTTTCAGCTTCAGGCTTAGAGTATAATCCTGAAAATACGCGATCGATTGCCGCGGCTACAATCCTCGCCTTTTTTGAATTTGAACAAAATTTTTCAATTCCGGATGGTTGTCAGAATTGAATTCTCACTCTTCGGGGAAAAGCTAGGAACGCTTGACATCCGCGGAGTCAGCAGATATAAATTGAACAAGGTATGGCTGGTTTTGGAAGGCCGGATCGAAAGCGTGACACGAATTCCTTGTGAATAATGGCATTAGTTTATAAATATAGATAGTTATAGCGCTTTAAGGAGGGATGTATGGGCGATAAAAAGACAATTCTTGTTGTTGATGATGAGCCTGATTTTGCTTCGATCGTTCAGGCAAATCTCAAAAAGGAAGGTTTCAACGTAGAAGTGGCCTATGATGGTGTAGAAGCCCTCGAAAAGGTCAAGGCAAATCCGCCTGACGCGATCGTACTCGATGTCATGATGCCTGAAAAAGACGGATTTGAGGTGTGCGCGGAACTGAAAAAGGATAAAAAGTACAAGCATATTCCCATTATCATGCTTACCGCTGTTGCAGACCATGTCAGCTCCACCAGATATTCTCATCATGACGGGATGAGTATGGAGGCGGATGATTATCTTCCAAAACCAGCTTCTGCGGAAGACATTTCAGAAAGTGTAAAAAGACTGGTTGAATAAGGTATCTTGTCGTATTTATTTTTTTACACCAACACGTTAAGTTCCCGGGAAGAGCCGGCGAGGTTTAAACGGCATATGATCTCTTACCCATCTTCCCGGGATTGAATCCGGGCGCTGATAAGAATTAAACTGGTTTCGAGATAGCCAGCCCTTTTTCAACATCAACGATATCAAGAGCAGCGATAAGCGCCCGGCTTCAGTACCCAGCATCATGAATCATCATTTTGAATTTATAATCCAAGGGAGTCGGAAAGATCATTACCCTATTCCGCTTATCGTTTGACTCATCTTCCGTGTTGTACCGCAGAGAACATTCTTCAAAATGTTCACCTTTAAACACCCTTAAGATGAATCAGAATTTTCTGTAGTCCGGAGTAATTTTTTTTTCTGCCCCCTCAAAGCCAAACGGTCACAGGCATGAAGATTTTTTGCATCTTGGGCGATGAACGCTCTTTTCGGTCAAAAGCGCCGCTTATGTTTTCAACGGTAATGAAGAGAGTCGGAATAAGAGGTGTTTATGTGCCTTTTAAGGTGGGTACGGGGCAGATCGGTCCTGCGATGCAGAGTCTCAGAGTTCTCAACATCGATGGCGCAAATGTGGCAGTACCTTACAAGGAAACCGTCATACCGCATTTGAATATTCTTTCCGAAGGGGCAAATATTATCGGGGCGGTTAATACGGTCGTAAGAAATGGAGAATCGCTAAAAGGGTATAATACAAACGCAATTGGTTTTATGGATACCCTGGAAGAGATTGGATTTGATGTTGCAGACAAGACAGCAGTTGTTTTCGGAACAGGGGGGATGGCAAAAGCGGTCGTCTTTATTCTTAACTGGCTTCGGGCGAAGTCGATTCTGGTTGCCGGCAGAGATGAAAACAGTATCGCTCGAATCGTTCAGAAGATAGGCGGCATATCAAAACCGTTTCAAACATTTCATGATGAACCTGTGTCGGCAAATATCGTAGTGAATACAACCTCTGTTTCAAGCCCTGATGAGTCGCCGGAACTGGCTGCATTGGTTGATCGGCTTGATATCAGGGACTGCGAAGTTTTAATGGATGTCAATTATGGCCTGGAAGTAAATTTTTGGGAAAGTAAAGCCAGGGAAAAAGGAATTAAATTCCTGGATGGATTACCCGTGCTGGCTCATCAGGCAAGAAGAAGCTTTTCGCTCTGGACAAGAATTGATGTCGAAGCCGGAGAGTTCCGAAAGGCATTGGAAAAGGAGCTATAAGAGGGAAAATGCGTTCAGAACTGGAAAAAGAATATCTGTTAAAAGCAATCGATGCTTCAAAAAGAATCTTTTTTATTATTTCACCTGATTTTAAAATCCTTGCCACCAACAGTTACACCAAGGAAAAGTATGGGTCTGATGTTATCGGCAAGCAGTGCTATAAACGTTTGTGCGATTGGGAGACCCCGGGTGAGAATTGCCCTGCTCTGAATGTAATTAACGGATTGAAACCGATTTTACGAGAAAAAAGTGGTGATGAGCCTTCCGATAAATGGACCACATGCCGTTATGCATATCCTATATTTTCAGGAGAAAAAATTGATGCCGTCGCCATATTGGAGTTTGATCGACCTTCACGGGAGGAGATAGAGGAACAATTAAGACATGCCAATGCGTTTTTTAAGAACCTCATTCTGAGTTCCGTGGATGGCGTTATTGCGGCGGATAAAACAGGGAAGATTCTGATTTTCAATGACGCGGCTGTGGAAGTCAGCGGTTACAGTGTTGAGGAAGCGTTTGGCAATCTGGATATTCGTGATTTTTATCCGGGAGACACCGCAAAGGAAATCATGCGAAAGTTAAGGAGTGATGATTATGGCGGAAAAGGTAAGCTTAAATCATATCAAGTGGATGTGATCAAAAAAGATGGAGAAATCATCCCAATCCGATTGAATGCGGCCATTGTTTATAAGGAGGACAAGGAGGTGGCTTCAATCGGTTTTTTTCATGATATGCGTGAAGAGCTCCGTATTAAATCCGAACTTGAGAAAACTCAAGTTCAACTGCTTCAGGCAGAAAAAATGTCTTCCCTGGGAAAGCTGTCCGCGGGTGTCGCTCACCAGTTGAACAATCCGCTGGGAGGAATTACACTTTATACCAAATTTCTGTTGGAGGATTACGATCTCGAAGAAGATGCGAAGAAGGACTTGAACCGTATTCTGCAGGAGGCTCAGAGGTGCAGCGCCACGGTTAAGGAACTTTTGGAATTCGCAAGACAGACCAGCCATATGGTTAAACTGCATGATTTGAACGAGGCGATTGTAAGGACGATGTTTCTGCTCGAAAATCAAACGCTTTTTCAGAACATCGAAATTGTAAAAAACTTCGAGGAAAATTTACCGCAGGTTCCGGTCGATATCCAACAGATGAACCACGTGTTTATGAATATTATTTTGAATGCGGCTCAGGCGATGGAAGGAAAAGGGACATTGACTCTGACTACCAGGCTTGCTCCGAGCGGAGACAGAATTGTTGTTGAGATAGCGGACACCGGTCCGGGAATACCTGAAGATATTCTGAAACATATTTTTGAACCGTTTTTTACAACCAAGGAGGAGGGAAAGGGCACGGGCCTTGGGTTGAGCATGGTTTATGGAATTATAGAAGACCATGGCGGGAAAATAACTGCTAAAAGCAAGGTTGGCAGTGGTACGACCCTGATAATTGAGCTTCCGCTAAAAACAGCTAATGAAGGGGGAAAAGAAGGTGGAGAATAAACTTGACACCGGAAAAGTTCTCGTTGTCGACGATGAACAGGTTTTGAGAGATGGTGCCGAACGGATACTTTCCCGAATGAATTTTCAGGTTTTCAAAGCTTCACGAGGGGATGAAGGATTAAGAATTCTGGAAAAAGAACCGATTTCAATCGTCCTGTTGGATATGAAAATGCCGGGCATGGACGGAATGGAGGTTCTGAAATGTATCATGGAGATGGGAAGGGGCATTCTTGTGATTGTAATCACCGGTTTTGCCACAGTTGAAACAGCGATCGAGGCCATGAAACGCGGGGCTTATGATTTTATTCCAAAGCCATATGAACCGGATCAACTGCGTATTGTTGTAAACCGTGCGCGTGAGAAATTGCAGCTGCAGCAGGAAACCGAAAAACTGGAAAAAGAACGGAGCCGCACCCTTGCGGATCTGCATACATCGCAAAGCCGGGTTCATACGATTATCGCGTCGTTGCCGAACGGCGTGCTGGTAACCGATACAAACGGGAAGGTGGTTCTTTTAAATCCGGCCTTTCGTCAGCATTTTGGGATTGCGAAGGATATGGAGCCGGGAGGGGATCTTGCATCGTATATCGATGATGAAAAGCTCTGCAAGCTTATTCTTGATATTTCACGCGGGAAATACGTGGATTTTGATGACATTCCAAGTTATGAGTTGAATCTTGCCGGTGGAAAGTTTCTTCTGGCAAGAACACGACCTGTTCTGGGCGAGAAAAGGGAATGCCTGGGGGCAGTGACTACGATCATGGATGTTTCCGCAATGAAGGCCCTGGACCAGTTGAGATCCGAGTTTGTCGCAAAAGTTTCTCATGAACTCCGTTCGCCTCTTTCTACTATCCATGAACAGCTCGCAATGGTTTTGAACGATATGGCCCAGGGAGCATCAGAGGATGACCAGCATATCATTTCCCGTGCAAAGGAAAAAACAAAGGGGCTGATCTCCACGATAGGTGATTTGCTTGACCTATCCCGTATAGAAGCGGGGATTGCGTCAAAGGAATCTAAGCCGGTTCAGGTAGGAGAACTCCTGGAAAGCATCGTTGACTTCCTTCGCGCGAGAGCTGTGGCAAAAAAGCAGATACTTGAGCTTGAAATAATCGGCAAACCACTTCCGGCCATCCTTGCTGATCCAATGGCCCTTGAAAGTGTCTACGGGAATTTGATCACGAATGCCATAAACTACACCCAGGAAGGCGGTGAAATCAAAGTGATTGCTGACACGGCCGGGGCAAATTTGAGAGTTGTCGTGAAGGATAATGGCTATGGTATTGATGCAAAATATATGGAAAAGATATTTGAAAAATTTTACAGGGTCAAAAATGAAAAAACAAGATTCATAACCGGTACCGGCCTTGGATTGCCCATCGTAAAAGGTATTGTTGATTCGATGGGAGGCTATATAGACGTGGAAAGCGAAACCGGAAAAGGGACATCTTTTACCGTCCTGTTACCGTTAAAATGAAACAGGCTGTTCTTGGTCCGGCGATAACCATTTTTTGATGCCTTGCAGAAGCAGGTTTTTTTCATAAAGCCCTGTTCGGACGGTGATCAAACAGGCCGACAGGTGTCCACGAGATCAGGGTATGTCCAAGGAAATGCGGATGAGGTAAAAAATCTCTTTTCCAGACCTGCCGGTGCATTCAATTTATCCTCCCATGGACCGTATGACAACATCATATCCGATCGACAAACCCAGTCCGGTTTCCTCCCTTCTTTCTTTTTGAGTCGGCAATGAGGGCTTAAACAACGTCCGTCAAAGCCGCCCCAACCAATTCGATCTTGTTCTCAATCCTCAGAAATCGCACCTTGCCGCCTCTCCCGGCGCAGAATGTGTAGTTCATGTGTGAGAAAATAACCGTGAGATGAATTTTACGTTTCGAATCGATTGGTTATAAGCCGCCAGCCGGGAGAAGCCCAGCCTTGCCGACAATGTCGGCAAAATCTGTCTATCGTTGTCGTCAAAAATACGTTCTAGTTCAATGCGCCGGAGAGGATGAACCTCATGCGCCGGTTACCGGATGTTGATCGTTTCTAAATTTGCCTTGCTGAAATTAAAACACTCAGTGGCCTTAAAACGTTTTAATTTCAGCGCTCCTCTCCATTCAAAAACGCTGGCAACATCCGTTAACGGCTTCATTCGGTTCATGATTTCTGGCTTCAATCGGGATATATGTGTGGCCACCAGTATCGAAAAATTTTCAGACATCGAGGGGCATCGGTTTTTGGTTTTTTTATTCAGGTTAAAAAAAAATAATGTTGGACAATCATTTGCCGTTTATGTAAATAGTCTTTTTATTCCTTGATTTTAAAAAGTTTTATCCGTTCGTTTTCGTTTAAATGGACCAAATAAATAGATACCTGTTACTTTAAATTACAGCTCTGGAGGGGATTCATGAAAGTTTTAGTGAGTGATAATCTTGGTGAGGTTGGTGTTAAAATTTTCAAAGATGAAGAAGATATTGAGGTTGATGTGAAAACAGGGCTTTCACCCGAAGAGCTGAAAGCGATTATCGGTGAATATGATGCCCTTGCGATAAGAAGTGCAACCAAAGTGACGGCAGATCTGCTTGGCGCGGCAAAAAAATTAAAGGTTGTCGGCCGTGCCGGTATCGGTCTTGACAATGTTGATATTCCTGAGGCTACAAAGCGGGGTATCGCTGTAATGAATACGCCGGGTGGTAATGTGGTTACAACGGCTGAGCACGCGATTTCAATGATGATGGCTCTCAGCCGTAACATTCCGCAGGCGACTGCGTCATTGAAAGCGGGCCGCTGGGACAAGAAGAAACTGCAGGGAAGGGAGATTTATAATAAGGTGCTGGGAGTCGTTGGATTCGGTAATATCGGAGCAATTGTTGCCGATCGCGCCAGAGGCCTTAAAATGCGGGTTGTTGTATATGACCCGAATGTCACTGCCGAAAGGATTGAAAAAGCGGGATTTGAATATGCCAGCCTTGAGGAACTTTATGCAATAGCCGATTATATAACGATCCATGTGCCTAAAATGAAGAGTACGATCGGATTGTTGAATAAAAGCGCTTTTGATCAAATGAAAAATGGTGTGATGATTATCAACTGTGCAAGGGGTGGTATCGTTGATGAGGCAGATCTTTATGAGGCGATCAAGTCCGGAAAGGTCGCAGGTGCGGCGCTGGATGTTTTTGAGACAGAGCCTCCCGGAGAGTCTCCGCTTCTTGGGCTCGACTCCGTGATCGGAACTCCCCATCTGGGGGCATCCACCAAGGAGGCTCAGACCAATGTGGCGGTTGCTGTGGCTGAGCAGATCATTGCGTATCTGAAACATGATACCGTCATCAATGCAGTCAATGTTCCGTCCGTTACCGGAGAGCTTTTAAAAAAACTGAGGCCCTATTTGTCACTTGCCGACCGGATAGGCTGTCTCCAGGGTCAGCTCATATGCGGGCCTGTCAAGGAGGTTGTCATAGAGTATATTGGAGATTTTCAGGGTTTAGATCTTTCACCGGTTACAACAGCCCTTTTGAATGGACTGCTGACGATGATGGTAAAGGATGAAGTGAATGCGGTTAACGCGCCTGTAATTGCAAAAGATATGGGGATAAAGGTCACGGAAACCACGATTGGCGAATCTGTTGATTATTCAAATTTGATGTCGGTAAAGTTGATTACAACCGAGATGGAAAATATCGTTGCGGGTACGATCTTCGGGAAAAATGACCCCAGAATCGTCAAGATAAACAATTTCCGTTTGGAAATGATTCCGAAAGGACATCTTGCCCTGATTCACAATATAGACAAACCAGGGGCAATCGGAAGTATTGGTAAGGTTCTGGGTGAGAATGATCTGAATATCGAAATCATGCAGGTCGGTCAGGAAGAGGATGGAGAGCGAAATATTATCTTTTTGAGAACCCACACAGCCATACCCGGATCGGTATTAAAAAAACTCGAGGCTTTGCCAATGGTTAAAACAGTTACCCCGTTGGAACTTTAAACCCGGGGTGTCTTCCGGGCTTTGATTGTCCGAATGATTTTTTGGCAGGACTTTTTCAAGCCGCCAAACCATATAAAATTGGGAGATGAGTCATGGCAGAAGAAAAAAAAGATTTTGATGTCAAGGGCAAAAGAATCTTCTCCGAAGAGAATGAAACCCATGAAGACAAGGAAAAGAGTGAGGCAGATTCGACTGGTGTGGAAAGCGGCAAGGAATCCGCAAAATCCTCCTCAGACAGAAAATCGGGTCAGAATACACAGCTTCCAAAGATCACCTTTTCGACTTTTATTTTTTCTCTTAATTCGTCAGCTCTTTTTCATCTCGGCCTGGTACCGGATCCAACCACCGGCAAAAAGGAGAAAAATCTTTTGCTGGCAAAACAAAGTATCGATATTATCGGAATGCTTGATGAAAAAACTCGAGGGAACCTGACATCGGATGAAGAAAAACTCCTCAGAAATGTATTGCATGATCTAAGACTCATGTATGTCAAGGAGAAAGGATGATGTTTCAGGAGGTCGCAACGTGCCGTCCATTAAGATCAAAGGCTATTGAAACATGAAGAAGAGCATCACAGGGTCGAACCATAGAAATCGACTTACTTTTTTGTATTTTCTGTTTATCATAACCGTTCTCCTGCATTTTAATGAAGCAGAGGCAAGGGAAAAATCAGCAGATAACGTTATCCTGCCGGGAAGTTTCAGCCGTCTTGCGGAATCCGTCAGCCCGGCAGTGGTTAATGTCAGAACCGAAACGATTAAAAAAGGCAGCGGGCAGGTGTTCCGGCATTTTCCCAGCCGTCCATTCGGGCAGGATGATCCTTTTAATGATTTTTTTGAGAGATTTTTTGGAGATGACCCGCAGCGTGAACACAAACAGGGAAGCCTGGGTTCAGGCTTCATCATTGATCCGGATGGCTATATTGTCACGAACAGTCATGTTATTGAAAATGCTGATAAAATTAAGGTAATGCTAAAAGATGGAAAAGAATTTGAAGCCGAGGTGGTGGGCCTTGATTCAAAAACAGACATTGCCCTTATCAAGGTTGATCCGAAACAGAATTTGCCGTCTGTAAAGCTTGGAGATTCTGAAAGTCTTATGGTAGGCCAGTGGGTTGTCGCCATCGGAAGTCCATTCGGTCTTGAACAGACTGTAACCGCAGGTATTGTAAGTGCAAAAGGTCGTGTAATCGGCTCCGGCCCGTATGACGATTTTATCCAGACCGACGCATCGATTAACCCGGGCAATAGCGGTGGTCCTCTACTGAACATGGATGGCGAGGTGATCGGGATTAACACGGCTATTATCGCGAGCGGACAGGGAATCGGCTTTGCCATTCCGATCAATCTTGCAAGGGGAATCATCGATCAGCTTAAAAGTCATGGGTCGGTGATACGCGGCTTTCTGGGGGTATCGATTCAGAATTTAAGCAAGGAGCTTGCTGAATATTATAACATTCAGGACGGGAAAGGCGTTCTTGTCGTTGAGGTTGTTCCAGGAGGTCCTGCCGATCATGCAGGCATTGTTGCAAAAGACATCATTCTGGAGGTGAATGGCAAGAAAGTGGAAACCAGTCGCGCCTTGTCCGGCCTGGTTGCGGATACCGCAGTTGGCAATACACTTGAAATGAAACTGTTTCGAGATGGAGAAAATATAAAAATCAAGGTCGAGATTGGCAGGATGGATGATGAGAAATTTCAGCCGGGTCTGTCTTCAGAACCAAGAGAGGAGGATCTTGGATTAGAAGTATCTGAACTTACGGATGATATTGTGAAAGAATTGAATCTGGCTGAAACAATGGGTGTGATTGTTGTAGATGTGGCGCCTGACAGCAAAGGGGAAGAGGCGGGAATCCTGCAGGGCGATGTTATCAAGGAGATCAATCATAATCCGGTAAAAAATTTAAAAGATTTTAAAAAAAATCTTGAGAGGATTAAAAGCGGAGAATTGATTCAGATATTTATCAAAAGGGAAAATGTAGGGTTTCTGGTTTTCAGAATTACGAGATAGTCAGAGACTCAGCAGGCGATTTTATGGTTACCTGAATTGAGCGCGCTTTGTTAAACAAATCCAGCAGAATCGAAAATTTCTCGCATCAGAACCATATTGTCAAAAATGCAGACAAACAAACCTTATATCAGGGCCTTATCCCCTGCGAAAATAAATCTTTTTTTAAGGGTGACCGGCAAAAGAGCCGATGGATACCACAACCTTCAGACCCTGATGTGTGGAATTACGCTTTTTGATACGCTGTTGTTTGATTTTGACCAATCGAACATCCGGTTATGCTGCTCTCATCCTGAAGTTCCCGAGGACAACTCCAATCTGGCGTGGAGAGCGGCAGATATTTTTTTAAGAAACCTGGGCAGCGTTTGCGGTGTAAAAATTACGATCGAAAAAAAAATACCGGTCGGCGCGGGCCTTGGTGGTGGGAGTAGCAATGCCGCGACAGTTCTGAAAGTTCTGAACAGATATTTCGGTTTAAAATTTTCAGACGATCAACTCAGGGATATGAGCCTTGAGGTCGGTGCAGATGTCCCCTTTTTTATCAGCGGCAGGCCCGCTTTTGCGGAGGGGGTTGGCGAAAAGCTTCAAATCGTAGATCATTTAAAGCCTTTTCATGTTTTACTGGTCAATCCGGGATTCAGTGTGTCAACCGCAACGGTTTATAAAAACCTGAATTTAGGATTGACAAAATGTGAAAAAAAAACTACAAAGTTTCCTTTTGAAGGTATATCGGCTGATATCCCTGAAATTTTATGTAACGACCTTGAAACCGTTACAGAAAAAATGTTCCCGGACATTGCGAGGACCAAATCACAGCTGATTCAGCTAGGCGCTGAAGGGGCGTTAATGTCCGGCAGCGGGCCGACTGTGTTCGGCCTTTTTTCTGATGCGGATCAAGCCGGAAAAGCATATAGGGAGTTCAAACAGTTCGGCGAGATAAATAAATTTTTGGCAGAGCTGATCGTTTGACAAAAAACTGTACTGGTTTCAAATCAACGCAAAATAAACGCCAGTTTGTTTTGGATATCGCTGACAGGTCGGCTGCTCCGGTTTTTCAGGCTGTCAGCCTGATAAAAGGGATTTTGGGGCGTCGTCAAGTGGCAAAGACACAGGATTTTGATTCCTGCATTCGGAGGTTCGAGTCCTCCCGCCCCAGCCAGATCCGGAAATGGCAAATCTGAAACAGTATACACGTTGGAGAAGAAATGGATAATTCGACAAACGGGCTTTTTATTTTTACGGGGAATTCAAATCCGATTCTGGCGAAAAGGATATGTGAATATCTTAATATGCCTCTGGGCGGAGCCAAGGTTAAAACGTTTAGTGATGGTGAAATACAGATTGAAATTGATGAAAATGTCCGCGGTAAGGATGTTTTTGTTGTTCAGTCGACCTGCCGGCCTGTAAATGACAACCTTGTTGAGCTTCTTCTTATGCTGGATGCTTTGAAACGTTCTTCCGCTCAACGAATAACAGCTGTGTTGCCGTATTTTGGATATGCGAGGCAGGACAAAAAGGTCGTTCCAAGAGTCCCTATCAGCGCCAAGATCGTCGCGGATCTTCTGGATGTTGCAGGTGCCCATCGGATTATTACAATGGACCTTCATGCCGGTCAGATACAGGGTTTTTTTAACATGCCGGTTGACAACCTGTTTGCCGCTCCGGTTATTCTGGAATATATTAAGAAGAATTTCGGTGAACAAGCGATTATTGTTTCGCCTGATGCCGGAGGAGTTGAAAGGGCAAGAGCCTTTGCCAAGAGGATAAACGCAGGCCTTGCCATTGTGGATAAGCGAAGGGATGTTCCCAACCAGGCAAAGGCTATGGCGGTGATAGGCAACGTAAAGGATAAAATAGCCATTATTCTTGATGATATGGTAGATACTGCCGGTACGCTTACCGAGGCTGCCGGTGCACTCAAGGCTGGAGGTGCATTGGAGGTTCACGCTTGCTGCTCACATCCAGTGCTTTCCGGTCCTGCTGTTGACCGGATAATCGATTCCGAATTGAAAAGTCTCGTGGTGACGGACACGATTCCATTAAGCAGCCAGGCACTGGCCTGTGACAAGATTAAGATATTATCGATTGCAAGACTTGTTGGAGAAGCAATTATACGTAGTCACACAGGCGATTCCGTTACATCACTTTTTGTATAAATGAAATATTCAGCCTTGTAAGGAGGATAACTTTTGGAAATACTAGAATTACATGCAGAAAAAAGACAAAGCACTGGTAAAGGAGCGTCACATACGCTGCGGCGGGGAGGTAGAGTACCGGCCGTGTTGTATGGTCCGGACACACAACCGGTATCTCTTACCGTCAATGAACATGAAATTGCAACACTTTTGAAAAACGCCAAATCCAGTCAGCAGCTTATAAAGATTGACACGGGTGATGGAGAGCAATACTCCGCCATGATCAAGGAGTTGCAGACCAAGCCGGTTACCGGGAGATTTTTACATGTTGATTTTTATAAAGTCGACATGAATCGAAAGATCAGGGTTCGTGTACCGGTAATTGTAAAAGGAAAATCAATAGGCGTAGAAATGGGAGGGCTCCTGCAGATCATCAGACGCAGACTGGAGGTTCTGTGTCTGCCGCTTGAGATTCCTGAATCCATTGAGATTGATATAACCAATCTCGATATCGGTGATTCCGTGCATGTGGAAGATATTCCTTTACAGGATGGTATTGAAATTCCGGCAGACGTTAATTTTACGGTTATCACCGTGCTTGCTCCCAAGAAGGAATCTGTTGGAGAAGAGGAAGAAGGGCTCGAAGAAGAGGGCGTTGGAGAAAAAACACCTGAAGAAGATTCCGCTGATGAAGAATAGACCTGATCTGTTGAACAGGAGCATACAGGTTATATTCTACGAGAGAAGGTCCGTTAAATTGCCGGTTATAAGCTTTCGATCTGTTTATAACTTTTAGGGCATATAACATATGAACCGGAAACAATTCAGGCTGGTTGTCGGGCTCGGGAATCCGGGTAAATTATATTCAGCGACCCGTCATAACATTGGTTTCATGGTGATTAACGCTCTTTCGGAAAAATATTCAATACCGGTTGAAAAAGAAAAGTCTGACGTGCTGTTCGGCCAGGGGAAGATAGACGGTTCTACGGTATTGATTGCCAAACCAATGGCATTTATGAACCGCAGCGGCCCTCCAATACGGAGGCTTGCAGAATATTTTGGGATATCAGGTGAGGAGATTGTAGTCATACATGATGACATCGACCTTGCTTTTGAAAGATTAAAAATAAAAATGAAAGGAGGACATGGCGGACACAATGGTATTAGATCAATGACCGGTGCTTTTGGAAACGGTGATTTTGTTCGAATCCGCATCGGAATTGGTCGTCCTGAAGGCCCCAGGGAGGTTACCGATTATGTGCTCGGAAAGTTTTCTTCTGAAGAAAATGAAAAGTTGGGCAGGGTGATATCAATGGCTGGGGAAGCGGTCGTCACCATACTTCGTGACGGGATTCAGGAGGGGATGAAGATTTTTAATAAACATAATTGATTTTAAGCTAAAATTGAATGGAGGAAAACATGGATTTTATAATGGGAAACATTCCATTGACGTGCGCACTCGTCGGAGTTGTCGGGATTCTTTTTTCCCTTGTCCTTGCGGGAATCGTCAAAAGCGCCCCGGCAGGAAATGAGAAAATGCAGAAAATCGCAGGTGCAATTCAGGAAGGTGCAATTGCATATTTGAATCGTCAGTTAAAAAGTATGGCAGCAGCTGGTATTGTGATTTTTATTATTCTTTTCTGGACCATGGGCAGCATTACCGCAATCGGATTTGCTATCGGCGCCATTGCTTCTTTTTGCGCCGGCTATATCGGAATGCGCGTTTCCGTTATTGCCAATGTCAGGACTGCCGAGGCAGCAAGAAAAGGCCTGGCTGCAGGTCTCGCAATGGCCTTCAGAGGCGGCTCGGTTACCGGCATGATCGTTGCCGGCCTTGCCCTCACAGCGGTTGCAGGATACTATAGCTTTACAAAAGATGTTATGTCCCTGGTCGCTCTTGGTTTCGGCGGCAGCTTGATTTCAATCTTCGCACGTCTGGGCGGCGGTATCTTCACTAAAGGTGCCGACGTTGGCGCAGACCTTGTTGGGAAGGTTGAGGCGGGGATCCCTGAAGATGACCCCCGTAATCCGGCTACAATTGCGGATAACGTTGGAGACAATGTCGGCGACTGTGCCGGTATGGCCGCAGATCTTTTTGAAACCTATGCGGTTACTGCAGTTGCTGCGATGCTTCTTGGCCATCTTCTTTTTCCGAAAAATGATATGGCTGTTTTGTTTCCCCTGATCTTAGGTGCAATTTCAATTATCGCATCCATTATCGCAATTTTTTTCGTTCGTCTTGGAAAAGGCGAGTACATTATGGGCGCACTGTATAAGGGAATGTTCGGTGCGGCCATCATTGCCGGTGTGACCTTTTACTATGCTGCACAGAAATTCATCGTTGATGTGCCCGGCCTCAATGCAATGAACGTATACTACTGTACGCTGATTGGTCTTGTCCTTACCGTTGTTATTGTTATCATTACTGAATATTACACGGGTAAATACGGTCCGGTCAAGGGTATCGCAGAAGCTTCCACAACAGGGCACGGAACGAACATCATTGCCGGTCTTGCCGTAAGTATGCAGGCGACTGCCGCTCCGGTTATCGTGATCTGCATAGCAATTTTTCTTGCTCATTATTTTTCAGGCCTTTACGGAATTGCCATGGCTGCCATGTCGATGCTTTCAATGACCGGTATGGTTATCGCGATCGATGCTTACGGCCCGATCACGGATAACGCAGGCGGTATTGCGGAAATGGCTGATATGGATGAAAGCGTTCGTGCGGTAACCGATCCGCTTGATGCTGTCGGTAACACAACCAAAGCGGTAACCAAGGGATATGCCATTGGCTCCGCAGGTCTTGCCGCTCTTGTTCTTTTTGCTTCCTATGTTATGGAATTTCAGCTTCATGGAACTGAGGGAGCCAAAATTAAATTCGATCTTTCCGATGTTGACGTGATCATCGGTCTTTTTATCGGCGGTCTGCTGCCCTACCTGTTTGCATCAATTGCCATGAAAGCGGTTGGCAATGCCGGCAGTGCGGTTGTTGATGAAGTACGCCGTCAATTCCGTGAAATTCCGGGAATCATGGAAGGAACCGGAAAGCCCGATTATGCTGCATGTGTTGATATCGTTACCCGGTTTGCTCTCCGGGAAATGGTCGTTCCGGCTCTGCTGCCGGTTGTTGCACCTGTCCTTGTCGGTCTTCTTCTTGGAAAGGTCGCTCTTGGCGGTCTTCTGATCGGAAGTATTGTAACCGGCCTCTTTGTCGCTCTTTCCATGACAACCGGTGGTGCTGCATGGGATAATGCGAAGAAATACATCGAAGACGGCAACCTGGGCGGTAAGGGCAGTGATGCCCATAAAGCTGCCGTTACAGGAGACACGGTAGGCGATCCTTACAAGGATACTGCTGGTCCGGCTATCAACCCGATGATTAAAATCCTGAACGTTGTTGCGCTGCTTATGGTGCCTTTCCTTATGTAACAAAGCAGATATCAGGTAATGAATATCAAGGGGGATCGGCAGAAATGCAATGTCGATCCCCCTTTTTTTTTGTTGCTTCACGTCAATGAGTATGATATAATACACCTGTTTTTTATACGATATATTGTTAAGTCGGTAATGGCAGCTACGATATAATGTGTGTTTAAAAAAATTGGGGTAAAAAATGGCGGAAAACGCGGTCAAACACGAACAAATTTCTCAGGAGTTCAGTCCAGGTGATCTTGCTGTCTATCCAGCGCACGGTGTGGGTCGTATTGAAGCGATCGAGAGTCGGGAGATCGGCGGCAACCGAATGGATTTTTACATCATGAAAATTCTTGAAAACGGTATGGTCATCATGATTCCCACAAAAAATGTTGATTCCGTAGGTTTGAGAAGCGTCATCCATAAAAATGACGTAGACAAAGTCTATGAAATCATGACATCGAAAAGAGGGAATACGATTGACAACCAGACTTGGAATCGAAGATACCGGGAATACATGGATAAGATAAAAACCGGTTCTTTGTACGATGTGGCTGAAGTTTTCAGAGACCTTTTTATTTTAAAGCTGACCAAGGATCTCTCCTTTGGCGAGCGAAAACTTCTTGACACTGCCAAGGGCCTTTTGCTCAAGGAGCTTTGTACGGCCAAGGATAAGGATGAAAAAGCCATCATGGCGGAGATCGAGTCTCTTTTTGCAACCAATTAATATTCGGTAAATCCACTTATGCCAGATGAAGGTGGTTTTACCATCAAAACTACTGATGCTGATTCTGAAAAACGTCTGGATTCTCTTATTGCCGATCAGATTCTCTGCTGTTCCAGAAAACTTGCTGCATCTCTTATACGAAAAGGATTGATCCGGGTATCGGGATCTGCCAAAAAGCCCGGATACAGGATCCGTTCGGGCGATATTATTGAGGGAATAATTCCCGGACCTGAAACCATTGCGTTTCAACCGGAACCGTTGAAACTCGACATTCTCTTCGAGGACAGGCATATCATCATACTGAACAAGGAACCGGGAGTGGTCGTACACCCGGCGCCAGGCCATTATACCGGAACAGTCGTAAATGGCCTTCTTCATCATTGCCCTGATCTTGAGGGAATTGGAGGTGAAATCCGGCCGGGAATCGTACATCGGCTGGACAAAGACACCTCCGGTGTGTTGGCCGTTGCCAAAAATCATGCAGCCCACCTCCATCTTTCCGCTCAATTTAAATCAAGAAATACAAAAAAAAGTTATCTGGCTCTTGTATATGGCGATTTTCAGGAAGATTCAGGTGTTATAAGCCTGCCGATTGGCCGCCACCCAGGCGATCGCAAGAAAATGTCAATTCACGGCCGGAAAACAAGGACGGCTGAGACGCATTGGAAAGTTAGAGAACGTTTTGAAGGGATAACACTTCTTGAGCTTGAAATTAAGACAGGGAGAACACATCAAATAAGGGTTCATTGTACAGCCATTCAACATCCTGTTGTCGGTGATCCGGTCTATGGGAGTCGGCGGGCAGCAGCTAGAATCCGTCTGCTAAAAGAGAGGGGAATGTTGATAAAAAATGTTTCACGTCAAATGCTTCATGCCTGGCGTCTTGCAATACACCATCCCGCAACCGGTCAACAGGTCTCCTTTGAAGCGCCTCTTCCTGAAGATATGGTTGAAATTATTCGCGATCTGAGAGAGTTCAAGAGACTTCGATAATCATTTTTTATTCTTTATCTTCATTCTTGTCTGATTGTTTATCGTTGTTATTTTTTTCCACTATTTCT
>CAZOEW010000036.1:0-23064 GCA_964578935.1 uncultured Desulfobacterales bacterium
AAAATGGTCGTTTCCCTTGAAAGCCCTCTGATTCTTATTAATGAAAAAAAAATCAGCAATATGAAAGATCTTCTCCCCATACTGGAGCAGGTTGCCAAAATGGGGAAACCATTGTTGATTATTGCCGAGGATGTTGACGGTGAAGCGCTTGCGACCCTGGTTGTCAATAAATTGAGAGGGACTTTGAACGTTGCGGCGGTCAAAGCACCTGGTTTCGGCGACAGAAGAAAGGCCATGCTGGAAGATATCGCGGTCCTTACGGGCGGTCAGGTAGTTTCGGAAGATCTTGGAATCAAGCTTGAAAGCATTACCATAAATGACCTCGGAAACGCCAAAAGAATCACCATCGACAAGGACAACACAACCATCGTCGATGGCGCTGGAAAACGCAGCGATCTTGAAGGCCGTGTAAAACAGATTCGTGCCCAGATTGAAGAGACATCTTCGGATTATGACCGCGAAAAATTGCAGGAACGTCTTGCCAAGCTGATCGGCGGTGTTGCCGTGATTAATGTCGGCGCGGCCACCGAGACGGAGATGAAAGAAAAGAAAGCCCGCGTTGAAGATGCCCTGAACGCTACTCGTGCTGCCGTTGAGGAAGGTATTGTCCCTGGTGGCGGTGTTGCTCTTGTTCGATGCATTGATGCACTTGGCAAGATCAAGATCAAGGCAGAGGAAAAGCTGGGTGTGAAAGTAGTGATGCGGGCCATGGAAGAACCGCTTCGCCAGATTGCCAACAATGCCGGAGTTGAAGGCTCGGTTGTATTTGACAAGGTCAAGAACGAAAAGGGTGCCTATGGGTATAATGCGGCAACCGATAAATATGAAGACCTTATTGAAGCCGGTGTTATTGACCCGACCAAGGTTGTTCGTTTTGCGCTTCAGAATGCCGGAAGCGTGGCTTCACTTATGATTACGACAGAAGCCATGATTGCGGAAAAGCCTGAAGAGCGTTCGGGAGGACCAGCCATGCCTCCTGGAGGCGGAATGGGCGGAATGGGTGGAATGGGCGGAATGATGTAAACTCCCTGAGTTTGACGAAGTTTTAATTGGTTTCAATAAGTTGAAGAAAGCCTCTGTGGTTGTGCATAGAGGCTTTTTTCATTGCGCTGTATGCGGATCACCAAATTTCTTGACACAGCATCCAGTCTAATATAATTTGGCACCTTAAAAATGAAAAAAATACCATATATTGAAACATTGACCAATTTTATCCATATATATTGTTATCAGCCGTTATCGTGCTTTTCAGAATCATGTTTCAGTTCACATTGAAAAAAGAAAGAACTTCCTTCGCAGCAATTGAAATACCCGGCAGCTGTTTTTTTAAAAATACTTTGAATCTATTTCCTTAGAACATATTACCGGAGCGTTTTTATGACACCACATAAAATCAGTATTTTAGAAATGTTTTTGAATGCGAGCTTTATGGTTCAGCTTGTTTTATTGATTCTTGTATTTTTTTCAATTGCTTCATGGACCATTATTTTATTGAAATATAATTATATCCGAAAAGCGTTTAACGAATCGTCTTATTTTGTCGATTTTTTCTGGAACAGCAGGGATCTTTCGGATGCGTTTGCAAAGGCCAAACAACTTGATTCCAGCCCGGTGGCAACGATTTTTCGTATCGGATACATGGAACTCAAAAAATTGAACCGGTCCGGTGTGCCGATCGCATCTTCAGCCGATACCGGAAAGGGCGGAGGAAGTGCATTCAGAGGCATTGATAATGTCAAGCGATCCCTGCGAAGAGCAATAAACACGGAGGTTACGAAACTGACCCAGATGGTTCCATTTCTTGCAACTGCCGGCAATACAACTCCTTTTATCGGTCTGTTCGGAACGGTCTGGGGAATTATGAATTCCTTTCATGGGATCGGCCAGAGTGGATCGGCAAGCCTGGCTGTTGTCGCGCCCGGTATCGCGGAGGCACTTATCGCTACAGCAACCGGGCTTGCAGTGGCAATCCCTTCTGTTATTGCGTATAATTATTTTTCACAAAGGATTAGAGTTATCGAATCGGAGCTTATAAGTTTTTCAGCTGATTTCCTGAACATTGTTGAGCGGGACATTCTAAGGGCAAGGGAGGGATGAGATGACATCAGGAAGCGGGAACAACGGTTTACTGTCTGAAATTAACATAACGCCTTTCGTGGATGTTATGCTGGTTCTTCTGATTATCTTCATGGTAACGGCACCCATGATGGTACAGGGGGTGGACGTTTTACTTCCGGAATCAAGTTCCGGCCCTATTTCTTCAGAAGATAACCATCTCGTGGTCAGCATCGACAAGGATGGTAAGATATATATCAACGATCTCAACGTCACATCTGATTTTCTGGGTGAGAAGCTGAATAAAATACTTGAAAACCGTTCGGGAAAAGAGGTTTTTTTGCGGGCGGACAAAAGGGTTTCGTATGGGGTTGTCGTTCATGTGATGTCGGAGATAAAAGGGGCAGGAGTGGAAAAACTTGGAATGCTGACCGAGCCCATTGAAAAACGGTAATATCTATAGGCAGGCAGGAAAATGCAGGTTGAGGGGTTGCTGCTAGGCGGGAAGAAGGAGGATTATCGGATTCTGGGTCGTTTTTTTACCATATCCGTAGCCTGCCATATTGTTTTTTTTCTGCTGCTTGTATTGACATCAGGCACTGCTTCCTATAAAAGGTTGAGTCCCGGGATGATACATGTTAACCTTGTCTCCCTTTCGGAACCTGCCGGAAAGGCGGCCTTCGAGGGCCTTGAAACCCCAGTGCCCGAAACAAAAGGAAAGGTTGAGAAAAAAGTAACGGTACCTGAAAGTTTCCCGCAACAGTCACCCAAAAAGGTTTCAACGGTCATCAAAACAAAGAAAGAGATAAGCGAGAAAAAGGTCAAGCAATCTCTGAAAAAGAAGACTTTCAAGCCGACAAAAGTTGTTGATAATGCAATCGCTCAAATAAAAAAGAAGGTTGAACAGACAAGCACCCAGCAATTACAGAATACAATGGAAAGACTTGCAGTCCAGGTAAAAAAAGGAGGAGGGATGGGAAAAGGAACAGCAGGGACGGGTTATGCCACTGGAGTCGGCATGCAAAGCTCTGAGCTGCTTGCCGTATATGCTGCGGAGATCTATTCCAATATCTCGAAGAACTGGGCATTTAATGAAAAGTTTGCAGATGGCCGCAAGGATCTGGTTGCATTGCTCGGGATAAGAATCATGTCCGACGGTGAAATAAAGGACGTCTGGTTTGACAGGCGGTCCGGGAACAGTTATTTCGATGACCAGGCTCAAAAGGCTGTTTTGAAGACAAGGTATCTGCCTCCCATTCCCGAGGGATTTAGGAAGCCTTTTCTTGAAATCGGTCTCAGATTTACGCCCTCTGGACTCAAATGAGTATTTTTTTTAAAATCATGATACCATTAATTACAATAAGCAGGCCCTTGATTTGAATCAACATATTCAACCCAATCAAAAGCATCCGGTTTTTATATTGCTTCTGGCAGTTTTTCTTTTTTCTTTCATCTTACCGCCATCTGCCGGGGCAAAATATGATTATATCGATATCACAAATCCTTTTATCAAGAAGATCCCTATTGCGGTCCCGTTTTTTAAAGAAGTGACAGGGCATTCAGAGGAACTGAAAAAAGCGGGGGAGGCTGCTGAGCTTCTTTCCGAAACGTTGGATTTTACCGGCTATTTTAAAATCATTGATCGTGGAGCCTTTCTTGCTGATCCGGCAAAAACCGGGATTTCAGAAACCCAAATTAATTTCAGGGACTGGACGACGATAGGCGCGGAATTATTGATTACAGGAGGAATCTCCGTAACAGGAGATCGTGTTAAAATGGAGATGCGTCTTTTTGATACCTTTAAAGCAAAGAGGCTCATCGGCAAGAATTATACAGGTGGAATTTCAGATCAGAGAAGGATGATTCAAAGGTTCTGCAACGAGGTGATTTACTTTTTGACCGGGAGCCACGGAATATTTGACAGCAAGATTGCATTTGTATCGACCACTACCGGGAAGAAAGAGATCTATATCTGCGATTTTGACGGATACAACCCAAGAAGGATCACACAATCAAACACCATTTCTCTTTCTCCGGCCTGGTCTTCAGATGGGATTTGGCTGGCATACACTTCCTATTCACGAGGGAAACCGGATCTTTTTATTCAAAATCTTAAGGAGAAACGGGGGACCGTAGTCGCAGAATCAGGTATCAATATCACACCTGCCTGGGTTCCCGGACAATTTGTACTTGCGGCAACACTCTCTTTTTCCGGGGACTCCGAAATTTATATGTTGACCGGAACAGGGAAAATTATTAAAAGGTTGACAAACAGATGGGGGATCGATGTTTCCCCCTCATTTTCGCCGGATGGCCAAAAGATGGTATTTGTTTCGAAAAGGTCGGGAACTCCTCAACTATATATTTTAGATCTTAATTCAGACCGGACTGAAAGGCTTACATATCAAGGAAAATATAATACAACTCCCAGTTGGTCTCCCAAAGGGGATAAGATTGCATATTCCGCTCTGGATAGTGGTAAGTTTAATATTTACGTAATCGGAACGGACGGCGAAAATCCGACTCCGCTTACACAAAATGCCGGGGATAATGAATCGCCAACCTGGTCACCGGATGGAAGCCTGATTGCTTTCAACTCGACAAGGGAAGGCACTAACCGGATTTATGTTATGACGTCATACGGAACCGAACAAAGGCGTCTGCTGTCCATGTCCGGAGAGCAGACAAATCCAAAATGGTCGCCTAAGAATATTGTTAATTAAAACTCGATCTATTTAAAAAAAGGAGGTAATATGAAGAAAAAATTGTTGAAAAATTTGGCAATGCTTATGGTTATTCCCGGATTACTTTTACTCTTTTCTTGCGCAGAGACCGAGGTGCAATCCACGACACCGGATGCTCCAAAGGCCCAGATGTCTGAGGCCGCGGATGAAGAGGCAGCACTGGAAGCGGCACAGCGTGCAATTGAAGAGGAAGCAATTCGAAAAGAACAGGATGCGGCAAGAAACATGTTTATCAATGAAGATGTGTATTTCAATTTTGATGATTCATCACTGACATCAGAAGCGCAAAGCATGCTCCAGAGAAAAGCTGTTTGGCTCCGCAACAATCCGGAAGCCTCTGTGTTGATAGAGGGGCACTGTGATGAACGGGGTACAACCGAGTATAACCTGGCGCTTGGTGATCGGCGCGCAAACAGTGCGAAATCTTTTCTTGTCGATATGGGTATTGCACCATCTCGTTTGAGAACAATCAGCTATGGTGAGGAAATGCCGGTCGATACGGGGAACAATGAAAGCGCCTGGGCAAAGAACAGGCGAGCTCATTTTACGACAGAATAATCGTTTTTTGCTTTATTTCCATCAATTCAAGAGCAGGCGGCAGTTATTGCAGTACCGCCTGTTCTTTTTTTGAATGATCGCCCCGTGCCGGAGAACCATGGCAGTCTGCGATGTTTTGTTCGGTTTCCTTGCAGATATCGCTCCGGATAAATCGGGTCATTAAACGTAATGGATTAAAATGCTATGAAGAACAGTATCTTGACACTTATAATCTGCATTTTTTTTCTGGGCGGGTGCGCGACGGTGCAGGATAAGATCGCTCTCGAAAATCGGATCTTCGATCTGGAGCAGCACCGGATCAAATCGAATCAGGATCTGAAAAAAATCAGGGACAATGTTGAAAAATTCGGGAAAAACTGGGAATCAAAAGATCAAAATTTTACAGGACAGTATGCAAGCCTGCGGGCTGAGATAAAAAAGCTCGAAGACGAGATCCGGGCATTTGATGGAAAGCTTGAAGAGCTCGAGTTTGATATCGGGCGAATCAAAGCATCAAAAGGAGAAATTCAGGAGCCTTTGAATCAGCTTAAAGAAGAGGATCAGAAAATCGCGGATCGTGTAACTGCGGTCGAACAGTATCTTGGATTGAGCTCTGTACCGAAAAAGGTAGAAAAACCGGTTAGAGATTCGACTCCCATGAATGAGGGCAGGATTGAGTCTGAAAAGACACTGTACGATCAGGCAAAAAGGGATTTTGATAAAGGCGATTTTGAATCTGCTCGGATAGGATTTCAGAATTTTATAAAATTATATCCGAAAGCTGAGAACGCAGATAATGCCCAGTTCTGGATTGGTGAAACCTATTATCGGGAAGCATGGTTTGAGAAGGCAATTCTTGAATATGAGGAAGTAAAAAAAAGATATCCCAAGGGTAATAAAATCCCTTCCGCACTACTGAAACAGGGAATGTCATTCCAGCAGCTTAAAGAGAAAGCAAATGCCCGCCTGATTCTGGAGGAACTGGTAAAGAAATTTCCGGGATCCAGTGAGGCCGATATCGCTGAGAAAATTCTGAAGACGCTGTAGTTATTTTTTTCAAATGCGAAATTGTTTCAGAAAATCATACAGGATTGAATCATGCTTAAATGTATCGGTATAGATCCCGGGCTGGCCGATACAGGAGTCGGCGTTGTTACAGGGCTCGGATTGGATATTGACAGCTATTCATTTGGAGCGATTCAAACTTCAAAATCATTATCCCTGCCTGAACGCCTTGACATGATCTTTTCAAAGCTTCTAACTGTCTTGAAAGATGAAAAACCGGATTTGATGATTGTGGAGGATATTTTTTCTTTAGAAAAGTACCCCAAATCCGGTATTACGCTTGGAAAGGTAACCGGAGTAATTTTGCTTGCAGGGTTTAGATCCGGTGTGCCGGTTGTTGAAATCCCGGTTCGGGAAGCAAAAAAAATACTGACCGGGAACGGCAATGCCAATAAAGATCAGCTTGAGAAAGCCGTGCGCCATCTATTGAGTCATCCGGAAAGGATACAACCGGATCATGCTTCAGACGCTCTGGCCCTGGCTGTAATCGGTCAATATCGATATGAGAATCAACATGCTGGACATAACCTTTCCAAATTGGCGTAACACAGACACGAAGTGCGGTGTTTCAAGCCGACAGGCGCAACCTTTTGCGCTGACTTGGACTTCCAAATCACTAAAATTTGTATAAACGGCCTGACTGTGCGAACTTAAAAGTTATTTTTATGAATAGCGGTGTGGGCGCCGTTACGCGGCTTTTTACGAAACCATCAATGATATTAAGTTAATTATGATCGGTTACCTGGAAGGTACACTGCTGAATAAAGATGATGACCGAATCCTGCTTCTTGTGAACCATGTCGGGTATGAAATTCTTGTACCCTCTTTTGTTATGGATACCATGAGCGGAAAGAGCCTCGGGGATTCGATCTCCCTCTATATCTATTACCATCAGACCGAACGGCAGCCAAAGCCCATACTCATTGGATTTAATCTTGAAGCGGAAAAGGAATTTTTTCAATATTTTATTTCTGTTGAGGCGATTGGGCCCATAAAAGCGGTGAAAGCCTTGAATATTTCAATACGCGAAGTAGCAAGGGCAATTGAGACCAGGGATGTGTCCAGGTTAAAACAGTTAAAGGGGATCGGCACCCGTACGGCACAAAAAATTATTGCGACCCTGGAAGGGCGAATGGGAAAGTTTGCTTTGATTCGCGAAGATGAAAAGCCTCAATCCGTTCCATTGGGAGATTTTACCGTCCAGGTCCTGGAAGTACTGGTCAATCAGCTGGGCCACAAGACTCCGGATGCGAAAAAAATGATCGCAAAGGCAATGGAGAGGGATCCTTCTATTTCAACGCCCGAAAAGCTTTTTGAAGAAGTGTATCGAGGAGAGGTTATCTGATGGAGAAGGATGTTCTGAGTTTTGCCTCTGAAAAACAGGGGATTCTGTCAAAAAAATGTTTGCCGGATGACAACGAATCGGAGATTGTTTCTCTTCGCCCGAAAACACTCGCAGAGTATATCGGCCAGTCCGAGGCAGTTGAAACCCTGGAAATCGCTATTCAGGCGGCAAAAAAAAGAGGTGAGCCGCTGGATCATGTGCTTTTTCATGGTCCGCCGGGACTTGGGAAAACGACACTTTCTCATATTATCGCAAATGAAATGGGCGGAGATCTCATGGTAACATCAGGCCCTGCCCTTGAAAAGGGCGGTGATCTGATCGGTCTGCTTACCCGTTTGTCAGAAGGGGATGTTCTTTTTGTCGATGAGATTCACAGAACACCAAAGACCGTGGAGGAATTCCTTTATCCTGCAATGGAGGATTTTGCCGTTGACTTTGTATTTGATAAGGGAGTTCACGCACGAAGCCATAGATTTCGTCTTAAACACTTCACCCTTGTGGGCGCAACGACAAGAGTAGGGCTTCTATCCGCTCCTCTGAGAGACAGATTCGGCCTTTTCCGAAGCCTTGATTTTTATTCTGAAAGGGATCTTATAACAATCGCAAAACGTTCTGCCGCCCTTCTGAATCTGATTGTGGAAGAAGAGGCTTCTATGGAGCTTGCGAAACGATCCCGGGGAACTCCGCGCATTATAAACCGCCTTTTGAAGCGGGTTCGTGATTATGCAGAGGTGAGATCGGATGGAACCATCACCGCTGAAACGGTTAAAGCAGCTCTAAACCTGGAAGGCGTGGATGAAGCCGGCTTGACCAAACTGGACCGCAGTTATTTGAGGACGGTTATCGAATATTACCAGGGGGGCCCTGTCGGAATCGAGGCGATTGCAGCCACGCTGCAGGAGGAGACCGATACGCTGGTCGATGTCATTGAACCCTTTCTGCTGAAAATCGGCATGATCATGCGTACCTCATCCGGTAGAAAGGCCTCTGAGGCAGCATACAGGCATCTAGGCCTTTCATTATGACAGGATACGCCTTGAATCTGATACGTTCTGGTTTTCATTTTGAGCAACGGAATCATGAATTCAATAATCACGCTTACCACAGATTTCGGTATTTCGGATCCATATGTCGGGATGATGAAAGGGATCATTCTTGCGGTAAACCCCGCAGCCCGCATTATTGATCTTACCCACAGTATTGAACCTCAAAATCTTGTTCAGGCCGGCTGGGCTATCAAAACGGCTTTTACGGTTTTTCCGGCTGGAACCGTGCATATGATCGTTGTGGATCCGGGCGTGGGAACGGATCGCCGGATCATTGCGATTGAAACAGGCAACTATATTTTTCTTTCACCAGACAACGGGGTTTTAACGTTTGTTATGGAGGAGATCGAAGCCGGCCGCGTCTATCATATCGATAACCAGGATTATTTTTTAAAAAAGATCAGTCGTACTTTTCATGGCCGTGATATTTTTGCACCGGTGAGTGCGCATATCTCAACCGGTATCGATATCGGTAAGATGGGAACCAGGATTCACGCAGACGACCTTGTAACGCTTGATATAAGCAGGCCCCATATAACGGATAACGGCCGATTGACCGGGTCCATTATGAATATCGATCGTTTTGGTAATTTGACGACGGATATCAGCAAGGAATTATTGGAGAAAATATTTCCCGAGATTCCTCCTGAAAGGCTTTTCATACAGATCAAAGCAGATGAGATTAACGGCCTGTCGGAAAGTTACCAGAGTGTGGAGAAGAATTGCCCCCTTGCCATCATCGGAAGCAGTGGCTTTTTAGAGATAGCCCTGAATTGCGGAAGCGCTGCGTCTTTTTATCAGGCCTCTATGGGTGATCCCATAACGATTTGTGTTCCGGTTGTCCGGTTGAATCATGCAGACTCATGATGTTTTGAATCATCGGATTGAAGGTTTTGAAGTCAGTTCCAGGCAAAAAGGTTGAGCATGGGAAGTTTGTTGAAAGATACGGGAAAAGATCGTTTGCCGAAAGAGGTGCAGACTCGGAATAAACCAAACAGAGGCTGGCAGCTTCTGTTTGTTGACGACCGAGGTAAAATCGTATCTCATGGATGGTTTAAGAGCACGGCCATCATGATTCTCGGCGCACTGCTGCTCTCGATTGCCTTTTCCATAACATTATGTGTCTTTTTCATAAAACATCGTAATGAGAATATTGGTTTGAAAGAGGAACATAAGGCATCCGAGTCACGCCTGAAAGCCTTGCAGCATGAAAGGGATATCCTTCTGGCCAGGCTTGTTCTGATGGAATCGAAAACCGAAGCGGCTTCTAATCGGAAGCCGGATTTGAAACCACATGCCGTTGAAGCTGGAAAAAATATCAAGCTGGATGATTCAGTTGAAAAAAGGAACTCCGGCAGGGAGACCGTTTCTAAGAAACCGGATCTGGTCGAAAAGGAGATCCTGAAATTTGGCGTTGAGGAGTTCAGCCTTTTGTATGAACCAGACCCGGCGAATGAGTTAAAAATTCAATTTGTCATGAGAAACAGAAGCCGGAAGGAAAAAACGGTTGAGGGGTATATTTTTATTGCATTGAAGACGGATGGGAATGATAATCAGGATTCAATGATAATTCCTTCCGCTGAATTTTCAGAGGGGAAACCCGTGGAAGCGACAAAAGGAAAGTATTTTCGGATTTCCAGATATAAAACCATCCGTTTCAGGCTGAGCAGGCAAATTGCGCCTGAACGGTATAAAACAGCTACCGTGTTTGTATTTAACCGGGACGGAATCAAACAATTTGAAAAAAGTTTTCCGATCATGATTGAAAACGTTCATTCTTAATTATTTTCAGGAGCCGCATCGTGAAACAGGATTCAAGCAATCTTTCGATCATTGACAGGGAGTTGATCGTTGACGGTAAAATCTCCAGCAAGGGAAGTCTGGTTATTCGGGGAAAGGTCACCGGAAGTCTTACCGGAGAAAAAGTGGTCATCGCTGAAGAAGGGTCTGTTGTTGCCGAGGTGGAGGTCTCCAGTTTAACCGTTGGAGGCACTTTTGAGGGCGAAGTGCGCGCATCAAAGGAACTGATTATTCTATCCACCGGAAGCGTTACCGGTACGGTTTGCTGCAGCAGCCTGACAGTTGAAAACGGCGGATTGCTGAATGCCGGAGTGACTTTTTCTCCATCGGATACGATCGATATGAAAAAGGGCAAGTCTCCGGATTCTATCATAAAATCTTAATGCTAAAATATACTGGATCTTGAAAAATAGCTTCCGGCATCATGGCTGTTCCTGTTGCGTGCCTTGCAGTGAACGGAAGAAACGGTTGAATTTGATATCAACGTTTTTAAAATTCTCAAAGGTTATGTCTGAGAATGACAGGTGAAATTTTTTTTGAATTTTTTCATAAATAGAGAGATAATTCAGAAGAATACGATTGTCCCACGGCAGATTCAAAAGCGCTGCTGAGTTCTTAATTCCAGAACCGGTGCCCTCTATTTCAAGAAAATTACCGAACGGCATGGTATCGATACAGAAGATGATCTCTCCCAGAACCAGGGTTTCTCTCCACTTTTCATAAACCTGTTCCTTTTGGAAACCAAGGGCTTCAAGAATGCTGCTCATGGTCTGAAAATCGCTCACCTCAACCTCCAGTTCCTGCAAAATTTTAAAATCTTTTTCTTTTTCAATTGGTTGTGATTTAAACGTGAGCGTTGTTTTCGCATCTTTTCGAAGCCTTAAAAGGGATTTTTTTTTCATCAGATTTTTTTCATTGTCTTCAAAACGCAAATTGATTTCAAAAAAGCGGCCCTTGCTTTCAGCACCAAGAGCCAGGATTTGATTTCGCATCGCCTCTGGATCGGGAAGATAAAATTTTACTTCGATCTCAAGCGGTTTCATATAGGGGAACTCCTCCTATTTTTTTCAATTTCAATCGGAACGTGGAAATAAACATTATCCTGAAAATCCGTAAAAAGTCAATTTGCGGAGGATTCAGATCCGGAAAAGCCGATCAATATCTGCTGCGGATACTAAAAAAAGGTCATTAGATCATAATTTTCCTTGACAGCATATCAACTTTGCTTTAAAGATATTAGATTCTTTTTTTGGGATTGGTACAGGAGAAAAAACAGTGAAGAAATACACATATAGCGCAAAAAAAACAGACAACAAGGACAACTGGTTTTTAGTGGACGCTGACGGAGCAGTTCTTGGAAGACTTGCGTCCTTAATAGCCGCCAGATTAAGGGGCAAGCATAACCCTTTATTTTCGCCTCATGTTGATACCGGCGACTCAGTCGTCGTAATCAATGCGGAAAAGATAACCCTTACCGGAAAAAAGTGGGATCAGAAAACATATTACCGTCATAGCGGTTATACGGGAGGGCTTACATCGATTACCGCAAAAAAACTTTTGGAAAAGCGGCCGGAGGATATTATCCGTTTTGCCGTTAAAGGGATGCTTCCTAAGAACAGGCTTGGCACCCAGCTGCTGAAAAAGTTGAAGGTATATGCCGGGAAGGAACACCCTCATACCGCACAGAAACCAGAGACGCTTAATCTTTAAAAAGTTATCAAACCAATTTTTTTGGGGAAAACCATGGAAAAAAGTACTGTTTATTACGCGACCGGAAAACGGAAAAACGCGATAGCACGAACCTGGCTCAAACCGGGAAAGGGTGAAATTGTTGTTAATGATCGGCCGATTGATGAATACTTCACGATCGAGACCTCAAAAATAATTCTTTCGCAGCCGCTGATTCTGACAGATACAAAAGAGTCTTTTGATGTCAACGTTAAAGTAAAAGGCGGGGGAATATCCGGGCAGGCAGGTGCGGTTCGGCACGGTATAACCAAGGCACTCATCCTGTCAAATCCTGATTTACGATCGGTTTTAAAAAAAGCCGGATTTATAAAGAGGGATCCACGTGTCAAGGAAAGAAAGAAGTATGGCCAGAAAGGTGCTCGAGCGCGGTTTCAATTTTCCAAACGTTAAATATAATATTTTTTGTCTTATCAAGGGGAATAGAGCATTTTTGTGTTTTATTCCCTTTTTTTATGGGTACGATTTGGAAGATAAAGGAAGCCGGTGTTGACCTGAATTTAAGAATACCGAAATGAAAACAGGGGAAGTTGTCCATAATGGAATATAAGGAACTTGCTGTCAGCGGATTTGGAATCGGTTTGGTTCGCAGATGGTTATCGGTTATATTAATTGTTTTTCTTTTCGCAGCGCCATCGCTTGCACAGGAAATTCACACTCATGATGATTCAGAAGAAGACACCTCGGATCCAAAAAAATGGGTCGGGCTTTTAGGCTCCTGGGGCCGGCATCATCATATCTGGAGCAGCAGCAATTATAAAGGATTTCGAAACCGGCATTTCGGGATGTTTATGGAGTGGGAAGATGATCCTTTCACGCTTCTTCCTGTTGATGTGGATCAAACGTTACGCGTTGAGCTTCGTTATGCCAAATTGTATGGTACGTTTAAAATCGATGAAGATCAGGTCGTGAAAGAACGGCTTGTAGAGGGCCAGCCAAACTGGGCGAAGCTGACGGGGCATTATTCGGTATCCCTTATCGGTGTGAGGCGTTGGGTGTTTTTTCCGAACCGGGTTATTCGCCCGAATCTGCATCTTGGATTTGGTTTTTCGGTGATGAACAAGTCCATTATCGAGAACGGTACGATCTGGAACTTCAATTTCGTGGGTGGCGGGGGATTGGAATATGATCTGAGCAAAAAGTGGACGGTTTACGGGGATGTCCGCTGGGAACACTTTTCAAATGGCGGCCAGATATTTTTAACCAACAAGGACGTCATCGGTCCGGAATCTATTAATATTTTATTGGGTATTCGATATATGCTTTGAGGCGAAGACTCATATCAGATTATTGAATTATATTAATATTTAAATATTATCGACACAAATTATTTTCCTTCCTTCACAAGACACGGTAACACCGCCTAACCATAACGGTTTTTTGTTGCATGTTTTGGATTTTCCTGAAAAAATCAGGTTAAAATCTTGATCTTGTTAGAAATCTACTATAGTAAACAATACAGCTGGAGCCGCACGTCTTCAAGGCATCGCTCATGGAAGAGCAAAGATGGAAATGTGCCGTATTCTCAAATAGTTGAATAGGCAATTTCTATAAATTTCGAAGAATAACAGGCACATCATGACAGCATATTTGATACGCCGCATGTTTTTAATCATTCCGACGTTTCTTGGTATCACGGTAATGGTGTTTACCATTACCCGGTTCGTACCAGGAGGGCCTATTGAAAGAATGATTGCCGAGGCAAGAATGCAGAGAATGGGGGGAAGCACTGCCGCACCCTCTTCCGGAGACCAGACACAGCTCCTTTCAGAGGAGCAGATTGAAGAGCTTAAAAAATATTACGGTTTTGACAAGCCTGTGCTGGTGAGCTATTTTCTCTGGCTTGGCAAAGTGTTGACAGGTGACCTCGGTATCTCGACACGATATTATGACCCGGTGTGGGATATGATTAAGGAAAGGATCCCGATTTCCCTGTATTTCGGGATAATAACCCTGATCCTTGTTTACGGTGTATGCATTCCGCTTGGGGTTGCGAAAGCGATTCGGCATAAAACCGCATTTGACAATGTTTCCTCCATTATCGTCTTTATCGGCTACGCCATACCCGGATGGGTGGTCGGTGTGATTCTGCTGGTTATTTTTGCATCTCAGCTGGGAATATTTCCCCTTGGCGGATTTGTAAGTGAAAATTTTGAGGATTTGACGTTCGGAGCAAAGGTGAGGGATATGATTTTTCACACAATCCTGCCTTTGATCGCGTATGTCGCCGGTTCCTTTACCGTCATGACATTTCTGATGAAAAATACATTGATGGACAATCTTTCATCAGACTATGTGCGCACAGCCGTTGCCAAGGGGCTTTCCTTCAGGAGTGCTGTTTTCAGGCACGCCCTTCAGAATAGCCTTATCCCCATGGCTACGAATTTCGGCAACAATATCTCGCTGGTACTCATGGGATCCTTTTTAATTGAGAAGGTGTTTAATATAAACGGCATGGGACTGTTGGGGTATGAATCGGTTGTTGAAAGAGATTACCCGGTCGTTATGGGTATCCTTGTGATTTCATCGCTTCTTTTCATGATCGGAAATATTCTTTCCGATATTTGTGTTGCGGTTGTCGATCCGCGGGTAAAATTTGAATGATGAAACTCAATCCCCTGACCATAAAAAAAATTCGCAGGTTCCGATCGATCAAACGCGGATACTATTCCCTGATTATTTTTATGGTCATGATCGTTGTTTCATTTTTTGCAGAGCTTCTCATCAATAACAGGGCTCTGATTGTATATTATCAGGGGAATTATTATTTCCCAACGTATGGAGATATGATTCCCGGAAAAGACTTTGGATTGGATTATGAGTATGAGGTAAATTATCGGGAACTCCAAAAGAAATTCGAACTGGAAAAGAAGGATAGCTGGCTGCTGATGCCGATTGTCCCTTACAGCAAATTCGAAATTGATCTGCAGGAGGGTGAATATCCGCCTTTCCCTCCTTCTTTTGAAAAACGTCACTACCTCGGTACGGATAATGCCGGAAGAGATATTGTGGCCAGGGTTGTTTACGGTTTTCGTATCGCCATCATATTTTCACTGATCCTGCTTCTGGTTAATTACACCATCGGAGTCAGTATCGGTATTTTAATGGGATACAGAGGGGGAAAATTCGATCTTTTTTTTCAGCGAATCATCGAAATATGGTCTAATGTCCCTTTTTTATATGTCATTATTATCATTTCATCCATTATGGTCCCAAACTTTACAACGCTGATTTTCATAATGGCCATTTTTGGATGGATGGGGATCACCTGGACCATGCGTACGGTTACATACAAAGAGAAGGAAAGGGAGTACGTTCTTGCGGCAAAGGGTTTGGGCGCATCCAATATGCGCATACTATTCCGGCATATTCTTCCCAATACCATTGCTGTAATTATAACGTTCGCGCCGTTTGCGGTCTCCGGCGGAATCGTAGCGTTAACCTCTCTTGACTATCTTGGGTTCGGGCTTCCACCTCCGATTCCAAGCTGGGGAGAGCTGCTGCAGCAGGGCTGGTCAAACATGGATGCATGGTGGATTTCCGGATCTGTCGTGCTTGCCATGCTGGTGACTTTGATTGTCGTAACATTTATCGGTGAGGCGGTTAGAGAGGCATTTGACCCGAAGATGCATACGACATATGAATAGAACGGTAGAAATGGAAAGGAAAAAAGCATGAAGGTTCATATCGGGTCATTACCATTCTTCGCCATCTTTTTTTTGGGTTTGTTTGTAGCACTTCTCCCATATCATGTATCAGCCGCCCAGGAACTTCCAAAAGATATTCAGTGGCTCACAAACCATGAAGATCCGGTGTTTGCGTCAAAAGATGCCAAAAAAGGAGGCGTGTTTCATGCGTCCATTATGAGCTTTCCCATGACCTTCCGGTCAGTGGGACCGGATTCGAACGGAGGTTTCAGGGATGCGATCCTGAACAACCAGCTGGGCTTGATCGGTATTCATCCGAACACGGAAAATATTATCCCGGAGATTGCCACTCACTGGGCGTTCGATAAAGATAAGAAGACCATGTATTTCAAGCTGAATAAAAATGCCAGATGGTCTGACGGAAAACCGGTGACTGCGGATGATTTTATTTATACACTGGAGTTTATGCGTTCAAAGGAAATTGTCGCACCCTGGTATAATGATTACTATACAAAAGAGATCGATCGTGTAATCCGTTATGATGACCACACGATTGCGGTGGTTGCAACCAAAGCGCAGCCGGACCTCCATCTGAGAGTCGCCATTTCTCCCACCCCCAGACATTTTTATGGAAAGCTCGACGATGATTTTGTTAAAAAGTATAATTGGGAAATTGTTCCGAATACAGGCCCTTATCAAATTTCCGACTTTAAGAAAGGCAAAAGTGTAACATTTAAAAAAAAGAAGGACTGGTGGGCAAAGGAGCTGCACTATTTCAAAGACCGTTTTAACGTGGATACCGTTATTTATGCTGTCGTAAGAGATTACAATATTCTTTGGGAATATTTTAAAAAAGGAAAGGAAGATGTATTTGCAATCAATTTTCCTGAATACTGGCATGTGAAAACAAAGACTCCGGTAGTTGAGAACGGGTATGTTTACAAGATCTGGTTTTTCAATGATACACAACAATCCGCCACAGGCATGTGGCTGAATCAGGACAGAGAGATTTTTAAAGACCGGAATGTGCGATATGCCTTTGCGCATGCCATGAACATCGGCAAGGTCATTGAAAGCGTATTGAGAAATGATTACTACCGCCTTGAACACGGATTTATGGGATATGGCCGATATTCAAACAATGCGATCAAGGCTAGACGGTTTGACCTTGCCAGGGTTGAAGAGTACATGAAAGCATCCGGCTGGAAACGGGGAGCGGATGGAATATGGGGGAAAGACGGCAGGCGTTTCTCAGCGGAAGTCACGTATAGCTTTGAGGAGCATACCCCGAGGCTTGTGGTGCTGAAAGAAGAAGCCAAAAAGGCCGGTGTTGAACTGAGGCTTCAGAAACTGGATTCATCTGCAATGTTCAAGAAAGTTCTTGAAAAAAAACATGACATCGCCTGGATGGGCTGGAGTACTTCTTTGAGGCCGCAGTATTGGGAGCATTTTCACTCGGTGAATGCTCATAAACCCCAGACAAACAACATTACCAACACCGATGATCCTGAAATGGACAGGCTGATCGATGCTTTTCGAAATTCACTTGAAGAAGAAGAGCGGATTGAGCTTTCTCTTAAAATTCAAGAGAAAATTCACGAACTTGGTGTTTTTGTTCCCACTTTCATGGTTCCTTATGTTCGGCAGGCTTATTGGCGCTGGTGGCGGCTTCCGGAAACACCGGGCACGAAAATGTCACTCGACTTGTTTTCGCCTTTCGGGAGCTCAACAGGCGGCCTTTTCTGGTATGATAAGGATCTTCATGAAGAGACAAAAGACGCGATGAAAAAGAAAAAGAAACTGCATCCGGTTACCATTATCGATGAGACATATAAAATGAAGTAATAATTTGAACTGGGCGATTGTCGAGATTAACTTGCTTACTGAAGAGAACATATTGGTGGTCAACGATCTGGTTACCTCATTCGATACCGAAACCGGAAGAATCAGGGCCGTGGATCGTGTCAGCTTTAAGGTCGGAAAAGGAAGGACATTGGGTGTTGTGGGTGAATCCGGTTGCGGGAAAAGTGTAACCGCCCTTTCCATTATGCGGCTTCTTCCAAATCCTGTTGGAAAGATCGAACAAGGAGAGATACGATTCGAGGGAAAAGATATTGTAAGGCTTTCTGCAGAAGAGATGCAAAAAATCCGGGGCAGAAAAATTTCCATGATTTTTCAGGAACCGATGACGGCTTTGAATCCGGTTCACCGGATTGGAAGGCAGATTGGTGAGATTTTTCGTTTGCATTATTCCGGGATGAATAGCGCAGAGATTATAAAAGAGTCTATTAAGCTGCTTGACAGGATAGGGATGCCGGATCCGGAGAAACGAATTCATGAATATCCCCACCAGATATCAGGAGGGATGCGGCAGCGGGTTATGATTGCCATGGCGCTCGCCTGCAGACCGGATATATTAATCGCGGATGAACCGACGACTGCGTTGGATGTTACAATCCAGGCACAGATTCTGGATCTGATTCATGAGCTGCAGCAGGATACGAATATGTCCGTTGTTTTTATTACGCATGATCTTGGCGTGATTGCCGAAATCTGTGATGATGTGGTTGTGATGTATGCCGGTAAGGTAGTTGAAAATGCTCCGGTAATTGAAATCTTTGAGTCCCCGAAACATCCCTACACCAAAGGACTGCTTGCTTCAATTCCGAAACTTGAAACAAAGAGAAAAAGCCGTTTGAGCATCATCGAGGGGAGGGTGCCATCCCTTGATGAACTTCCGAAAGGATGCAGATTCAGCAATCGCTGCCCGTATGTGATGGATATTTGCAAAATAGAATCACCACCCTTGATCGAGATCAATGGGAACCATGCCGCAAGCTGTTATCTGTTAGCGGATGTTGAGGGCGGACATTATGAGCGATAGCCTTCTTGAAATTCAGAATTTAAGAATGCATTTTCCCGTTAGAACCGGAGTGCTTCAACGCCGGACCGGCAACGTATATGCGGTGGACGACATATCCTTTTCGGTCAGAGCAGGGGAGACGCTGGGCCTAGTTGGAGAGTCGGGATGCGGAAAAACCACCGTCGGCAGAACCATTATGAGGCTATATAAACCAACAGCCGGGAAGGTATTTTTTAACGGCAGAAACATGTCAGGCCTTACTCACAAAGAGCTGAGGGATTTGAGAAAAGAAATGCAGATGATCTTTCAGGATCCTTTTGAGAGTTTGAATTCCCGCCATACGGTTGGATATATTCTGGAAGAGCCTTTTATCATTCACGGGACACACACCTCTAAAGAAAGAAAAATTGAAGTTGAAAAACTGCTTGAAAAGGTTGGCCTGCCCGGAAGTTCAGCAGATCGATTTTCACACGAGTTCAGCGGAGGGCAGCGCCAGAGAATCGGAATCGCAAGAGCCATCGCTCTCCGTCCAAGCTTGATAATCTGCGATGAGCCGGTGTCAGCTCTGGATGTATCGATTCAATCTCAGATTCTGAATCTTCTCCTTGACCTTCAGCAGGATATGAATCTTACCTATATCTTTATCGCGCATGATCTCGCGGTCGTTAAGCATGTTTCTGACTGGATCGCGGTTATGTATCTGGGAAAGATTGTGGAATATACAGATGCTGAAACGATTTATGCATCACCGCTTCACCCTTATACCAGGGCTCTGATATCTTCGATACCCGTACCAAATCCGCGGAGTAAAAAAAAAAAAATGATTTTAACCGGTGATGTTCCATCACCGATCAATCCGCCTTCCGGATGCAGATTTCATACAAGATGTCCCCATGCAGCGAGTCTTTGCAGCCGCAAGGAGCCGGGACTTGAAGAAGCAAAACCCCCTGCCGGCGGTAAAACGCATCTGGTGGCCTGCCATTTTACCGGTAAGATCTGAGTCTTATCTCCAGCAGTACCGGACTGAGTCCGATCTCGCCGATTGCGGTTCATTGAATTCGTTTACAATAAAAAAAGCGGATGACATCCTGTGCAAGGTTGCTTCCGCTTTTATGGTTTTTTACGAGTGCTTCTTTATTTGTTTTTTTGGGGGGCGGTCTTAATTTCTTGTAATGATTTTATTTTTTTTGAAACCATCTCTGCTTCATGAGAATCAAGATCGAGCATGGTTGCTTTTTTAAGAAGGCCTATGGCCTCTTCCCGCCCTTCAACAGTTCCCTTGTCTGCCGCGACATCGGCTTTATAGAGGAATACCATGAAATCAGTAGCGGTCAGCCGTTTGTTGATACTCTGGAGAAGAGGCTTCGTAACTGCATAGGTTTTCGCAGCGTTCAATGTTGATTTGATGTATTGAAAATCCGGCAGACCATTAACCTTTAGAAGGGTATCTGCTTTATCAATCAGATAATTGCAGACAATTGGAAAAACTTTTTCTTTTGAATATACATCTTCGATCACTTCAGGAGAAACACCGCCCGGCATGGTAATCAACAGGTTTTTCCCCATGGGTGCAAACTCTCCCTGATAGAGTTCAAGCGCGCCATCTGTTGCTTTGAGATAATAATTCCCGGTGTTGATATAACTTGCAATGATAATGGGTGTAAAAATAATTATCAGGCAGGCGGCAATCGTGAATAGAACCTTTCTGGATGGATCCGCTCCCTCCATATTCCGGGAAGCAGCGGCTTTTTCAGCGGCAGCCTTTTCAGCGGCGGCTTTTTCGGCGGCGGCTTTTTCAGCAGCGGCTTTTTCAGCAGCGGCTTTTTCAGCGGCAGCTTTTTAAGCGGCAGCTTTTTCAGCGGCAGCTTTTTCAGCGGCAGCTTTTTCAGCAGCGGCCTTTTCAGCAGCGGCTTTTTCAGCAGCGGCTTTTTCAGCAGCAGCTTTTTCAGCGGCGGCCTTTTCGGCAGCGACTTTTTCAGCGGCGGCCTTTTCGGCAGCGACTTTTTCAGCAGCGGCCTTTTCGGCAGCGACTTTTTCAGCAGCGGCCTTTTCACCGGCTGCGATAATGGCTTTCATATCAAACTGTAATGCAAGAAGATTATTGATTTTTGAGATATCTTCCTTTGATTTGCCATCATAAAAAGGCGGGGATTTGAAATTTTCCAGATACGTTTTGTCAGGCTCTGCTTTAAACAGTTTTAAAGGTTTCCATGTGTCAAACTTTTCAAGAAGAAGCTCTTTTCCGGTGAGTTTTTTCGGTGGAGCAGCTTTTTTCGGAGCAGCTTTTTTCGGAGCAGCTTTCTTTTTTTCAGCCTTTTTTGCCTTTGAAGTTGATTTCAACAGATCTTTTTTACCCATGAGAACCCCTTTGAATTTGCGTATATCGCTCAAGTTCGCGTTTGAAAAAAATAAATAGCCTGGATCGTCAACTGCCCGAAAGGGTTTTGCAGACAATCAGCCATTGCCCAGAAAATTTCCGGGAAATTATCAACGATATGGTTTTAAGATTATCCCCAATCCTGGTCAACTGTATACAAAATTCAGGTACATTCATTCAACCTGAAGAAAAATTTATATAAAAACAATTCATTTTTGTAAACAATTTTTTAATGCAATTGTTGAAAAGAGTGTATTCTTTAAACGAATTGCCCCTGTCAACGAGCAGGTTATGAGACGATTATTTCAATTGTGCGATGCAAACTGTTTTTTTAAGTTGACACCTTTAAAGGCGATACGTTATCAAATAGAGCGATATTCAAATAATAGAGTGCTGCATCAAAATTCGGCACGGCATGCCTCGGGATTTGCGCGCCTTGAATTTGAACTTTTTTCTGGCATCAAAAGTTTGACGATTTGCGAGAATGTCTTTCTTGAAAGTGATAAAAAAGGATCGATCAGAACCGGGGGCAACCATTGTTTCTATTTTCTTGCTCCTGTGGCGGCAGGCTTTAACGTCTTGAAAACCGCGCTGCCGTTTTGACAGATAGCTTTTGTGAAGTCTTGCATAACCGGTAATATTACGATGGAGGAATTTTATGAGCTTGAAAAGTAAGTTGGATGCTGGAGAGTTCGCCGTACTGGTTGAAATGGAACCTCCCAAGGGAGCGGATGCCTCCGGGATGGTAAAAAAGGCTACAAAGGTCAAGGGTGCTGTCGATGCTTTTATTGTTCCTGAAATGAGTAATGCCGTTATGCGCATGAGCGCCCTTGGCGGTGCGATGATTCTGCAAAGTAAAGGCATGGAAACCGTGATGCAGGTCAATTGCCGAGATCGAAACCGGATTGCGCTTCAGGCGGATCTGCTCGCGGCTCATGCATGCGGTATTAAAAATATTATGGCTGTTACGGGCGAAGACCCCAGTTTTGGAGATCACCACGAAGCAAAAGCGGTTTATGATATCAACCTGATTGAGATGCTCCGGGCTGTCCAGTCTCTGCAAAAGGGTCGGGATATGGCAGGAATTGAGCTGGCAGGGGCAACCGACTTTATAACAGGGTCATCCGTGAATGCCTGTGCCAGTGGAGAAAATCTGGACAGAGAGATCGAAGAAATGGACGAAAAGATTGAAGCCGGAGTAAGATTTTTCATAACGCCTCCGGTGTTTGACACGGACGTTCTCATCCCTTTTATGGAGAGGGTGGCCCAAAAAGATGTAAAAATTATACCCACGGTGCTCCTGCTGAAATCAGTTGGAATGGCAAGATACATGGCTCGAAATGTGGCGCATGTCCACATCTCCGATGACCTGATTACAAGGATACGCAAAGCAGGTGACACGGTTCGTGAATGCATCCTGATCGCATCGGAAATGGTAAAAAATTTGAAGCGGAAAGGCTTCAGCGGAGTTCAAATCTCAACCATCGGCTGGGAAGACAAGCTGCCGGAAATTCTTGGTGGTATGGGGGTATGACATGAACCTCCCATTGAAACGGCATCGGCGGCGTTGCGGAACATAAAAGTGAAAAGGCTTTCCAGCCTCCGCGCCATTGAGTTGTTTTCCGCGATGACCAGACTATCGCGGCCGATAGAAAAAACCGTTGATTCCCGCTTCAGATTCAAGCCCTGCTCGAGCGCCAGCGTCAGCACGGTGTCCAGTCGAGGATCTTCCATAAATTTACGGTGAGCACCACGGTAAAGAACGCTGCTCCGATAACATCCGGAAAGCTCAGCCATACCGGAATCACCGGCCCGAAAAGACGACCTGCCCGTGCTGTT
>CAZOEW010000037.1:0-22825 GCA_964578935.1 uncultured Desulfobacterales bacterium
GCTTCTTTAACCATGAATCAGCTTTTTTCCCGGAGGATTCGAATCTGCTGAAGACGGCTTGCTTTGAAAATGTTTTAAAAATATCGCGTCCATATCCTCCCGCATACCGAAACTTCTGCTGACACCCAGAAAATATCGCACCATACCCCGGGTGAAAAGAAAAAGAATGATAAAAAAAGTCAGGGGAAAGAGAATACAGTCAAACAGGTACGCTGCAATCAGCTTCATGGTCCATACCGCAATTTCTTCGGTTTTTTCATTGAAATAGGTCTGCATTGATTTGAAATGCGCTTTAACGGATTTATAATTCACCGGGATATCGAATTTCGTGTGCCAGCTGTTTTTTCCTGCAATCTTTTCCGGGAAAAGTTTCCGGTTCAGTTTATCAGATGAAAATTCATCCTGAATGCTCAAAAAACCTTCCTGAATTTCCTGAACCATCGGCTTTGAAATCTGTTGCGATAAACAGGCAGCCCCTTTTATGGAAACGGGAAGAATCAGATAAAGAGTGAGTGTAAAAACAGTCGAAAAAAGAACCCCTTCCCGGAGAAATCGAAAAATTCGTCGAAAATGGGGCAAAAACCAGTGAACGGCAAGGGTGGTCATCATAAAAAAAAGCATGAGGGAAAGAAAGATGGCATCAATCCGTGCTGCCGCATCCAGCGAAAGACGCGTCAGCAAAAGAACCGTCCCGCCCGCAAGAGATGTTTTCCATGCAATATCCACATAGTCATAAATCGATTGAACAATATCCCCTATCTCCAGACTGAAACCGATACCGATCTCCGACCCCTCAATCACGGCCAGGCCGCTTTTAATCGCCGAGAGAGCAATAAACCCTTTTGTGGCCCGCTCAAACGAATCTTTCAAATAGCGCTGATTTGAATCCGTGATCGAAGCCATGCCCAATGTTTGAATGAACCTGTCAAGGTGCCCTCCGGAGGCCGCAAGGGTCCCTGCCGCAAGGGCAATTAAAACAAAAAGCCTTATCATGTTTTTCTTCATCATTGGAATCCAGTATCTATGGTAACATGGCTACAGCCATGACTATAGAACAGATTGATGAAATTTTCCATACCATAAACATTTCATCCGGACTCCAAAAAAAACCGGGCACCCAGAAGAAGGCTGCCCGGTTTTTCCATCTGATTTCAATCGGTTTATTCTAATTTAACCTCAATGGCGTCTGCAATGATGGTTGCGGTGCTCAAATCAAACGATCCTGTTGCAAACAGGCTTTTGACAGCGATGCCATCCGCGAGGTAATCTGCAAGGGCTGCTGTAACACTTTCAAATGATGTATAAAACCGGATGCCCCCCTTCCAGTTTATCAGGTATCTTCCCTGATCATCCAGAGGCGGCAGAATTTTCGTGGCCGAAGAAAGGTCGTTCAGGTTAATCACCATACCGGCACACCCGAGATGATGAAAAAGTCCATGATTATCCATATTGAGAACGATCTCCTCGGCTGAAAGGATGTCAAACGGTGTCGTGGTTGCCGGAGCCCAGGTAACGTGCATAAATGATTTTTCTCCCGTAACATTTACAATTGTCCGGGCGCTAAAATCGTAAGGGGCCTGGCCAAAACCGTTTACAAAACCTCTGACTTTGACGACGGCATTCTCCTCAAGAAATGGAATCAACAACGTGCCTGTTTCGATTTCATAATTCTCGGGGTCGGCATCATGATCCGCATCCATGCCGGTCCCGGTGAAGTCAAAGTTGCTGATCTGGCGCGCGTCAATTGACTGCAGATTTACGATAAGGGGGGAGCCGTCATCCACGACCGTACCCTTTACCGTTGTCAGAAGCAGCCGGGCAACCCCCTGTTTCTCACCGGTTGCATCCAGTTCAAGATCGTTGACATCACTGTTGGCAATCTCTCCAAATACCGTGATCCGCTGTCCAACGGATATATCGGATGTCGCGAACATTTCTGCGGAAAGCTGACGCCTTACCGTCGTATCTTCATCGATCCGAACCCTTACCGTGTCATTAAAAATGATGCCCCCGCCCTTTTGATACAATGATGCGCCTTTGACAACTAAGGTATTGTTTTCTCTGCTGATCACATTTCCGGTCACAACATCCATCGTGACACCCGGAACGCTGGAGCCGGCTCTGACTTCCCTTGCTTCAAAACAATACGGATGAAATTTCAGATCCCCGCTAACCACAACCGGCGTAAGGGCAGGCAGATCATTCAGCGCGGCGAGCCCCGCTTCACCTTCGTATTGCGTGCCATCAATATCATATACCGTGCTGTCCAGCGATGTAACCGTCAGGGTGCCAAACCGGTTTTCATTTCCGGAAAAAGCATGAAAAAAAGGCCGGATAAGCAGTTTGAATTTTCCGGCATCAACATCGACCTCATTAAGCGCTCCCCGCAGACGATGGGTTTTGGGTGATTCCGGATCAATTTCAGCGAGAAGTATCGGTTCTACCGTTAGTATCGGAGATTCCGGGTCACTGAATACGACCTGATTTGACGCGTTCAGGTTGAAATCAAGCGTCAAATGTGCAGGCATGCCGGGTGTGATCAGAAGGGAATTCGAACCTTCGAGATACACGGAAACGGTTAATGTCTCTACGGGGTTGCCGTCTTCGTCCAGAATTGATGTTACGTTAACCGCGTCACCGTTTGCGTTTTCCACCCAGATATCCGCATTCCTGTAATCAAGCTCCATCCTTGCCTCTGTATAAATTCCGGATGGAATGGTCGATGCGGCAAGAAATTCAGATGTCTCGATGTACTGCGAAAAGTCAATTCTGGTTGTCAGAGGCAGGGCGTGGATCACCGCACCATTCTTTCTGGTCAGTGTCAGGGAAAGCACATCCACGGCATAGCTTGTAAAATCACCCTCGGCATCGGTAAGGCTTATGACGAGATCGCCTCTCTCCTCAGAGATTGAAGCAGAATCCCCGTCGTCCGTTGAGCAGCCTGCCATTCCAATCCATACGGCCATCAACACAGCAGCCGTCAAAAAAAACGCTTTTTTCGCAAAATAATTTTTCTTCATGATATGCCTCCAGAATAGACAAAATGTGATAATCATGCGATAGGAAAACAACGTCCTTTTATGAACTTTTTTTGTGAACGTCTGCCGGTTTAAACACCCTGATCCGAAAAAAGTTTCGTTTTATGGGTCCACAAAACCTGTTGACCGGGCAAGTTTTTTCCTGATAATGAGTCGCAGACTGCGAACTTCCCTGAAATGATCCTGTCTATGAAGTGTGTAGCTTTTAAAATCGGAATCCTTCTCCTTTGTTTTTTCTTTCTGCAGAAAGGAAGGGCCTTTTCATTTGAATATCAGTTCAGGACGCAAATCTATGAGTCTTTTTACATTGAAAACAATTACTTTGACTCCTTTTCCGGAAAATTCGATCGAGATGAGACAACCAACATTGTAACGGTTTATCCGGATCTCTATCTGTCATCCGGGAAAAAAGTCGGTCTGTACCTTCTTGCGGACGCCTCCTGGATCCACTCATGGGATGCGGATGAAACGGATGAAGTCCGCGTCGAACTTGAGAATGCCTATGCAAGTATGATCCGAAACAAAACATCCATATATCTGGGTCTTCAGACCTTCCAGATCGGAAGAGGCTTTATCATGGAAAGCGATGAACCCGGGATAACGCTGAATACCAGCGGGCCGGGTCGATTTTACACTTCACTTCAGGCTGCGCGGATCATCGACACCTCTCCCCTGGTTTCCATATTAATCGGCTATAAGGTTGCCTTTCTGGAGCAATTCAACCTTTTCGGCACATGGTTTAACGATAAGGATAGCTGTTTCGCCGATATGCTGAACACCCAGGACCAGCCCCTGTGGTACCTGGATCAGGCGATTGTCGAAAGCAAAGGCGATTTCTTCTGGGTGGGAACAAGCGGAGATTTTTTCATCAAAGATATTTATATGTCTGGAATCTTTATCATTGAGAGGGGAAACGGAACCGTTGCTCTTGAATCTCCATACACGGTTCTTGACTTTACCCTTTCCTCGTATTTAGTGGATATCGATTTCGGTTATAACCTTGCGGACTGGTTTTCGGCAGGTGCCTTTTTATTTGTATCAGGCGGCGGCCAGAATCCGGAAAAGAGAGAACTCAATGTCTTTGTTTCTCCCATGCCCTACAACCCAAGAACTGCAATTTTTTTTAACGGCCGTTTCAATGACCAGCAAAGATGGGATTCTCTTTCCAAGGAAGGTATACGATGGGCCGGTGTCATTGCACCCGGTGTTACAATCGATACGCAGCTGACGGAAAATTTCAATTCGGAGATTACACTTGCTGTATTTTTTCCGGAAGAAAAGCCGTCTGGCTCTCAAAACTGGTATGGCTGGGAGGCGGACATCTTTCTGACGTACACGATTCGAAACCGGCACAACCTGTTTTTTGAAGCTGCTTTTTTCCAACATGGTGATTTTTATAAAATTAATGGATACAACCCGGATCCTGCCACAAGATTTCTGATGGGCATACACACCTCTTTTTAAGCATCGGGTGAAACATTTTTTAACCGGAAGGGTTTAAAGAATTAGATGAAAATAGATCCGGATACACAGACCATGCTGGAATTCAAACAAGGAGACGCCGACTGTTTCCGGATTCTGTTTACAAGGTATAAAAAAAAGATTGTTACGTTTTGCTACCGTTTCTGCGGAAACAGGGAGATATCGGAAGAATTGGCGCAGGAGGTTTTTCTGAGGGTCTACAAAGCCGCACCCGGGTACAGGCCGGAAGCAAAATTTTCAACCTGGCTGTTCCGGATTGCAGTTAATGTATGCCTGAATGAAATTCGAAAACCAGGATACCGTGTCATAACCGAATCCATGGACTTCTCCTGCAAAACCGGTGAGGTTGAAATGCACCGGGAAATCAAAGACAATAAAGGATCAACACCTCAGGAAATGCTGGAAAAAAAGGAAAGAGAGATGCTGCTTGATCGGTCGATAAAAAAATTGCCGAAAAAGCAAAAGGCCGCGCTGATATTGCGGGTAAACGAGGAATTTTCCTATAACGAAATCGGAAAGCAGATCAGATGTTCTGAAAAAAGTGTCAAGTCTTTGATCCATCGTGCAAGAAACGCCCTTGTAAAGGAAATTCAAAAATCAAACTCGGAGTGAAAACGATGAAACATGCCTGTTCGTATCAACCCTTTCTTTCTGCATTCATAGATAACGAACTCCCGGAGCAAAGGGCAAAAGAGATACAGGAGCATATTCAAACCTGTGAAACGTGCCGGAATGAAACCGCACTCATCAGGCAGATCGAAAACTCAATGAAGAATTTTCCGGAGATTGAACCGTCAGCAGATTTTGAACGCTCATTCTGGAAAAAAATTAATGCCGTCGAGGATGAAAAAAAACGCTGGTCCATCTCGAATCTTTTCTTTCTCAAATCTCGTCCATATGCCGCAGCCACCCTGATTGCAATGCTGATCGCGGGTTTCGCCTTTTTCTATAAGGCGCCTCCGATCTCGAAGGCAGAGGAAATTATTATTGCCGAGCATCTGGAGTTATTGAAAGATTTTCCAATTATCGATCATATGGACTTCCTGGAAGACTGGGATGAAATCATGCATAACCATGAGAAGATCTGATGAAAACCATTTTATGGATACTGTTCCTTCTGATGTTCTGCTCACCCGGCAGAACCATTTTTGCAGAAGAACAGCAAAAAGAGACAACAAAAACGGTTCATGAAATTTCCAAAGAAGATATGGAGATAATACAGATCCTGGAAGTGCTCAAGCTTATGGAACTGACTGAAAATATGGATCTGGCAAAAAATATGGACATCCTTATCGAGGAAGAAACCAATGAAGATACCGATTAAGTTACGGCTTTTGATCATTCTGATTTTCATAACCCTGCCTGCGGCAGCGCTTTATGCAAATCAGGAGAGTGGAACGGCCATGGATGAATGGATGGCCTTGACTCCTGAAGAAAAAGAGGAGTTCAGAAACCGTTTTAAAAAATGGCAGTCCCTTCCGGAAAGCCGGAAAATAGAAATACATAAAAAAATACGGGAATTCAATCAGCTTTCTCCTGAAACCCGGGAACAAATAAAAGCAAATTTTAAAAAATTCAAAAACCTTTCACCAGAGGAAAGAGAACAAATCCGACAAAAATTCCTGAGATGGCAAAAACTTCCGGCAAACAAAAAAAGCCTTTTGAGAGAGAGGTATCAACAATTTGAACAATTAAACCCGGATCAAAAAACGATGCTCCTGAACCGATATCGAAGCGGGCAAAAGTTATCACCTGCCGAGCAGAAAAGGCTGAACTGGAACAGCGGCAGGAAAAGAGATCGATAACAACCGTTAAAAAAGAACGGGCGATACAATCCATTTTTGTGAAAAAAATTTTACCCCTGCCCGGCCATTCCAAATGAAACTATTGTATTTATATATATTTTTTGATAATATCTCTGATATCGAGAAATCGGGGTTTATTTTCTCCTGCCGGTTTGAAAAAAAAACACTCCAACAGGCTGAATTCAAATAGCGCGATGGCGGAAAACCAGACACCAGAGAGAAACATTTCGATAAAACAGGAATTGGCTGAAGCCGTCATCGAGCTCAATATCACCCGTAAAAATGTGCTGATTTATCCTGACGGGCATGCACAGGTTGAACAGAGCATTGAGCGCTCCATTCATGCGCTCAATCAGATTTTTAACTCCCGTGAAAAGTTTACGATTACCATTGCCGAAGATACCCTGCTTATCGGAAAGGAATATCTTGACCCGAAAAATAAACTATTCAAAGAATTTTCAATCCCCCTGAAACAGCATGATATTGTATCCGTGACATTTTTAAAGGGGATTGAGAAAGAAGAACTTCTCAGATTTCTCCGGCTGATCTCCAACAGGCCTGAAATTGTTCAGGAAAAAGGCGGTATTAAATTATTTTCAGCTACGCTCGCACTCGCGAATATCCGGATTCAAACCGTTGATTTCAGCAAACTCCATCTTACCGAGGAAAAAGAGATCCGTATCGATCGAACCGGGGGTGAAAAAAAACAGCCTACCACGATCTGGCATGATTTTGTCACCAGTCTGACCGCCGGAACACTTTCAGATTCAGAAGAGAGTCTTCCCTTTCCGGATTTGAGTCAAGTCAACCCAATCGAACTTGCCCGTTTTCTGAACGAACAGAACTTTGATGCAACATCGGACAGTTCGATTTTTGAACAATTTATCGTGAACCATTTCAGCAATATATCGGACGGGGAGGTTGCTGATCCGCAGGACCTCCAGCGCATGGACAACCTGAATCAACTGCTGCAGAATCTTAATCCTGAAATCAGAAACCAACTTTTAAGTGCAGTCTTCGATCATTGTAATCCAGAGGCAGGGACACCAAAAGGGAAAAAAATACTGGAAGGACTTGGAAAAAACCTTGTACTTGAAATGCTGCATCAGGCTAATGCGGAGGGGAAGGAAATTTCACCGGCCCTGATGAGTTTTGTAAAGAAAATGGCCAGCTTAAATATCAGGGAGGATAAAAATTTTGCGGAGAGAGCCCCTGAGATTCAGCTCGACACCGCCAAAGAACTTTTTAAACGGGAAGATTATGAGCATTTTGTTGAAAAAGCATACCGGGACATGCTCAGAGACCTTTCGGACAGAACGAATATCGAAAAGACAGATGACGAAACATTCAACCTGGAAGAGCATCAAAAGACCCTTGAGGATAACTATCTTGATTTTCAGATTGCCCGCATTCTTACCGCTTTCATGGAAGAGGATATCGAACCGGAAGAATACCTGGACTATTCGAAAAGAATTATTTCCATCTCACAGAAAGTCAACCTTGAAGGGCCTCAATATTTTTCATTTCTTAAAGAAATCTTCTTGACGTTTCAAATGCACGCCATCCATAGATCCCATCCGAAACTGCAAACCATCGCAAGAGAGTATCTGAAGGAATTCCAGAAACCGCTTTTTATTGCCATGACGGTAGCTGCTTTTGATAAACTCAAAGATCAAAAAAGCAGCGATGCTTCCGATTTCCTGGTCATGCTCGGCCCAAAGATTATACCGGAAGCAGTCAATTTATATGCTAAAAAAGAAAATCCGGAAAAGGCGGCGCCGCTGATCGAGATACTTTCCAATTTCCGCGAAATGGCAACGCTCGAGGCTCAGAAACGAATAAACGATCCCCGGCCTTCTGTTGTAAGGAATCTCGTTATCCTGATTCGCAAACTGGGCAATAAAGAGATTGTCTCCAGTCTGGCGGGACTTCTGAATCACCATGATGACACGGTTAAACTGGAAGCGCTTTCCGCGCTGTTAAAGTTCAAGATACCTGAGGCAGGGGATTTTCTCCGTCAGCTGCTTCGATCAAACCAGCCGGAGGTTGTATCCAATGCCATTCGCCTGGCAGGCCATTACCAGGTGCAGGAAACCGCGAACGATCTCAACAAAATGATACGGCGGGTGATGCTGTTTCAATCCGCTATAACCCAGAATGAAGAGCTGATCAAAGCGCTCAGCCTTATCGGAAATCCGGATACCATACCGTTCTTGCAAAAAATTCTAAAAGCATCTTTCACGCTATATCCAAAAGCCCTATCCAGGATGAAGCAGACCCTTTTTGAAACCCTGGAAGGGTACCCGGAGAAGGATATTTTCCCTCTTCTGGAGATTGGGATGCAATTAAAAAATGAAAAAATCAAAGAACTGTGTCAAGAATTCATGCAAAAGCGCATGGAGTCAAATCCAAAAAACCTGAAAGAAAGGGCATGAAACTCCGTTTTAATTTTTTATACAACAATCAGACCGGGGTCTGTAAAAATAAAATCTGAAACTTCTTCAATCGTATCAGAAAATGTTTGAAATCGAATATAAAAAAGACCTGCTGCAGATTATCAAAACCTTTAATGCGGCAATATCAAACTCCCAGCTTTATTCTTTCGAGCACCCCCAGGTAAAACAATACATTGAATTAACCTATTTCGAACTTAACCGTATTCTCAGCATCAGACGGGAAATTACACTGGTCGTTATCGGGAGAAACCTTGTTTTTAACAATCAGACCATTCAGGATGGTGGACCGAATATTCATCAATTCGTAGCCATACTCCAAAAACACAACATCGAAAGAATTACATTTCTGGAAGGACTCTCCAAAGAAGATCTTTACCAGCTGATAAAGGATCTTGCCTCATCTGAAACGACCGCTCTCAAAACAAGTGAGTATATGAAGTTAGGCAAGGTTGAAATCAGGGTGGAGGACGCGGAATTGTCTCCGGATGACCCCATATCGGATAACACATATGAGAACCTGAAAGATATTCTCGCGCTTCGGGATGCCACCCTGGCTGAAATAAAAGGTATTTACCGCGATATCAAGGACAGAAAAAAACAGCTTGATATTCGAGGGGTAGAGGAGATGATCAACGCCTTTGTCAAAGGTTTCGCACACGGAATAAACCCCATCAGCATGCTGGCATCATTGAAAGCTGTAGATGAATATACCTTCACACATGTAATCAATGTTTGCATCCTGACCATGAGTCAGGCGGAATCGCTTGGATTCTCCGACGAGCATCTTCATCAGATTGGTGTCGCCGCGGTTATGCATGATGCAGGCAAGCTGTTTATCCCGTCAGAAATCCTGAATAAACCCGGGAAACTGTCCATGGAAGAGAGAGCGGTTATTGAAACGCATACGACCAAGGGTGCGCGCTATATCTTAGAGCTTGATAACATGCCCAAAATTGCTGTATTGGGTGCCCTGGAACATCACATCAAATATGACGGAACAGGCTATCCGTCAATGAAAGGCAGATGGAACCCAAACATTGTCAGCCAGATGATTGCCATAGCAGATGTGTTTGATGCCATGAGGAGCCGGCGATCCTACAGCGAGCCAAAAAGCAATGACCAGATCATTCAAATTTTGACCAAAGAAAAGGGAACCACGTTTAATCCTTTTCTGGTTGATAGCTTTACAAAACTGATCAAAATGTAAAAACCGACTCCATACCGGTTTAAAAACCTTACTGGCTTTTTTTGATTTTTCTCAGCTTGACCTGCAGCCAGTCCTTGAAACGATCCATTTTATTAGGCTCTTCGAATTGAATCACACATTCCGCCTTTTTGTCGGACCCGACACTCTCCGCCTTCAAAACATAGGCTCCGGGAGGAATCGTAGAACGGACAATAATGGGTTTATTGTTGGTTGGATCGATATCAAGTCTTAAAATCTCAAGCATTTTCACTTCCTGGCTGATTTCGACGGTAAATCCGCCATGCAGATCTACATCTCCTGAATCCAGCGGAATGGACATGGACTTCTCCCCTTCCCCGCCGATCATATCAATAAAAACCGTATCCCCAGGGTCAAAACCCATGCCGCCGATTCGAACAGGCGTTTTTAACAGTGTCGCAATTCCAAGTCTGACAACGATCGGCTCAACAGCAATCTGAGGCCCGGGATAATATGGGGAAAGTCCTTCAACCCTTTCCTGTTTGGCTGCACATCCGCTGAGTATCAGGGTAAGCACAAAAAGCAGCGCGGGTATTATGCAGCCGTTCTTCCATGATGACCATTTTTTAAAACGCATGGTTTCCCTCCGCGTATTCAAAATCGGAGTAATCCTTAAAGTTTAAAAGCTGTTGTTTATATACCAACCAATTCATGTTTACAAAAAAAATCAACAAAATACAATATGTAATTTAAATTTTCCGCCTGGAATTCGGCTTCGGACAATCGAAATTTCAAGCCATTCCGGCATCCCGGGTAATCCGTAAAGAAAATGGATAAACTCTGGTTTGAGACCTTGCAAAACAATCCCGAAACAGGTTAATGTTAATGTCCGGTTGAACACCCTTTAACAGAACAGGAATCACAAATGCATGAGCTTCAAGTTACGGAGAGCATTCTGAACATCGTGCTAAAGCATGCTCCGGCTGATAAAGTCAAAAAAATCGTGGCGATACATCTCAACATCGGGGAACTTTCCGATCTGGAGAATGAATGGATCCAGCAATATTTCGATTACTTGAGCAAGGGCACCCTTGCGGAGGGAGCAAAACTCGTCATCGAAAGGATTCCGATCCGGTTGAAATGTGACTCATGCCGGCATGAATTTGAAATCAAAAGAGATGAAATCAAAAACATTGAATGCAGCAGCTGCGGCAATAAAAAATGCTCTCTCATCGCCGGGAGAGATTATTTTATCAAAAATATGGAGGTTCTATAAATGGAAGAGATCAGGCTCATCGAAATCAAGGAAGAGATTCATTCCGATAATACGGTCAAGGCAGAACAACTGAGGGACAGCCTCTCGAAAAATAAAACATTTTTACTGAATCTCATGTCTTCCCCCGGCGCAGGAAAAACGACGACAATTTTAAAAACACTTGAAATAATAGGAAATAAACTTAGAGCCGGTGTAATTGAAGCGGATATCGACTCCATGGTGGATGCTGAAAAAATCGCTGCAAAAGGGATTCATGCGGTGCAGCTCCGGACCGGCGGCTTTTGTCATCTGGATGCATCCATGGTGGAAAAAGGCCTGGAAGGGATGAATTTGAAGGATTTTGACCTTGTGATCATTGAAAATGTAGGCAATCTTGTGTGCCCCGCTGAATTTGATACCGGCGCCATTAAAAACGTCATGATATTGAGTGTGCCGGAAGGAGATGACAAACCCCTGAAATATCCCCTTATGTTTACAGTCTGCGATGTTCTCCTCGTGAACAAGATCGACTATCTTTCCCTCTCCGACTTTGACATCGATGCCATGAAAGAGAGAGTGCTGAACCTCAATCCAAAGATCAGGATCTTTGAAATCTCTTCAAAAACAGGGGAAGGCGTGAAGGCCTGGGCCGACTGGCTCACAAATGAAGTAAAACAATTTATAGCACCCTGATCGGAGTTTAACGGAACCCTCCATCTTTTCAAAAATGAAAAAAATTTTCTCTCTATTGGTTGTCGTATCCGCCGTCTTCCTCTTTCTCTGCGGCTTTACCGACAAAAGCCATAAACCTGCCGCGCCATTTGAAAATCAAAATATCAGGGCCTCTGTCTGGCCCGAAGCAAACGAACTCTTCCGAAAAGACAAAAGGTGGCTCGGCGGCGATGGTGCCTATACAGTCGACCTTGGCAAGGGGCGTATTCTCTGGCTCTTCGGGGATAGTTTCATCGCGGCAGACGATTCCCTCAACCGGAAAAAGGCCATACTGGTTCGAAACAGCGTGGCCATTCAAAAAGGATATGATCCGGCATCTGCTGAAATCCATTTTTACTGGGGCAGAAGCACCAGTGACAAACCAGCTTCATTTTTCTCCGAATCAAATCATGAGGAGTGGTACTGGCCGGGCCACGGGATCATGCTTGAAGGCAAACTGATTGTCTTTCTCATGAAAATCCGTCAACGTAACGATTTTTTTGATGTAACAGGATGGACCGCCGCAATGGTTGACAATCCCGACACTTCGCCCGAAAAATGGATTATCAAAGAGCTGGATACGCCCCGAAACCGGTTTGGCATTATCATTGGATCCGCCGCTGTCACTCGTCAGGATAATTATGTTTATGCTTTCAGTGTCGACCCGTTGGATGATCACCCGGTTTTTCTGGTCCGCTGGCCTGTAGATGATTTTTTTCAAGGATTCCTGGAAAACCCCATGTGGTGGACCGGCGAAAAAAGCAGATGGCTTCGGCAGAATCAGCTTAACAGCAGGCCTCCACCCCTTTTTTCCGGTGGCCAGATGGAGTTTTCCGTCCATTTTGATACACAGCGAAAGCTGTTCCTTCAGGTTCAGACAAAAAGCTTCTGGGATTCCAGCCTGGCTCTTCGCTGGGCCAGAAATCTCACAGGCCCCTGGTCGGAAACGATAACTTTTTATCAGCCCGCGGAATCCGGCATCCCCGAATTCGCCATTTATGCGGGCAAGGCCCATCCGGAACTTGCCGGTGCAGACCTCGTCGCCACTTATGTGGTGAATACATTTGATTATGATCGGCTGTTTGATTACAAGGATATTTACTACCCTGTATTTCTGAAAATATCCCTGAACCATAAAACCGGATCACCTCCATGAATACTTTTTCCGCAGCGCCATAAAACAGTCCGACCCAACATCACAACATGGCGGAAAAGAGGACCGGACAACATCGGATGAATTAAAAAAAATTACAAAATAACCGATTGATCCGTTTCCTGATTTATAGTATCGGTCACTATCGACTCAATCGGAATCCGGGTCAGGCTCGATGAACTGAAACGTTTTTTGATCTATCTGACTCAGAAGCCACATAAAAAACGGTTTACGGTCTCGATCAGCAAAGGCCGGTGCCCGAATTGCTTTACTGAGGAACTCGTCATGAAACCAGATCTGTTTTTAGCATTGACAAGCGGAAGAGAAATCGAAGCCTCCTGTATCAGCCCGTTCAGGCCGGATGAAAATGAAATCCATGTGCGTCTGGCAAAAAACGATAAAAGACACAAATATCTTCTTTCCGAAATCTGCTGCATTTTAATGAACGATATTTCCGATCATGAGCTCTCTCCCGGGGAAATCTCAACAACAGATAATGAGCTGGAGGAGATTGAAACGATATCCGGAAAACTTTTTCATGTAAGGGTTATCAAAGGACAGCGATACCGGACAGGCTTTTATGCCTTATCGGTTGAAAGAAACATTCCATATAACTATATTTTTTTTACCTTTGGCGGAATCAAAACCCGCAACCAGCATAATCACCTGGGTGAAATTCTGGAAAAAAAAGGAATTGTTCCTCATTCCGATATTACAACGGCACTGGAAAGGCAACTCTCATTAAAATCAAGACGGGTTGGTGAAATCATATCCGAACAAAATCAAATCAGGATGGGTGATGTTGAAAATGTACTTCAAAAATCCTACCGAAGCGGCACAATCCCTCCAAATAAAAGGGTTGGAGATATTTTAATTGCGGCAGGTCTGGTTACCCGGCAACAGGTTGATGCAGCACTTGCCAACCAGAAAACCGGCCAAAGAAAAAAAATCGGTGAATTGCTGGTGGAATGCGGATTTGTCAGTGAAGACCAGATCCTTAAAGCCCTTTCCACAAAATTCCGAATGAAGTTTGTCACGTTGCAAGACCTTGCCCCTGATGAAAAGGCTCTCAAGGCATTGCCGGAAGAACTGATTCACCGGATTCAGATTTTCCCCATCAATTACGATAAGGGCCACCTGGTGGTGGCCACATCAAAACCAACCGATCCCTCAATTTTTAACATCCTGAGATTTTCTACAAATCAAAAAGTTGAGCTGGTTGTTGCCACCTCCAGGGATATATCGGCGGCGATTAAAAAATATTTTCCCGCCAATGAAGATGTTCTTCAGTTAATAACTGAAGAGATAGATGAATACAGCATCATTCCGGAAGAAGAAAAGCTGGAAGATTCTGTTTTAAATGAAAGTGACTCAAAGATTGTAAGGCTGTGCAACAAGATTCTGATCGATGGCTATGAAAAGGGGGTATCTGATATTCATGTTGAGCCTGGAATGCAAAACAGTCCGCTTATTATCAGATATCGCATTGACGGATCCTGCAAAGTGGTTCACAGCATTCCTTCCATGTACAAAAAACCGCTTATATCCAGGATTAAAATTGTTTCCGGGCTTGATATCACCGAACACCGTATGCCCCAGAGCGGCAAAATACTTTTTTCCATCAATAAAAAAAAAGTGGAGTACCGGGTTGAAATCACGCCAACCGTCGGCGGAAATGAAGATGCTGTCCTGAGGATCCTGTCTTCCGGAATCCCTTTGTCGATTGACGAAATGGGATTTTCACCCGAAAATCTTAAATACTTCAAAAAGATACTCGGAAAGCCCTATGGCATTATTTTATCTGTCGGTCCTACAGGGTCCGGCAAAACAACAACGCTCCATTCTGCTCTAAGATATATCAATTTGCCGACCCGAAAAATCTGGACTGCGGAAGACCCTGTTGAGATTACACAGCCTGGTCTCCGGCAGGTTCAGGTTCTTCCGAAAATCGGATTTACTTTTCAAAAGGCCCTCCGATCCTTTTTGAGAGCGGATCCTGATGTAATCATGATCGGCGAAATGCGTGATTCCGAAACCGCAAAAATTGCGATTCAGGCATCATTGACAGGTCATCTGGTTTTCAGCACACTGCATACAAACAGCGCTGCCGAAACAATTACCCGACTCATCGAGATGGGGATCGAACCGTTGAATTTTTCAGACGCCATGCTGGGAATATTATCTCAAAGACTAACCCTCCGGCTTTGCGCACATTGCAAAGAACCTTACCACCCGAACCGGGAAGAGTATGAAGAACTGGTCAATGCGTATGGTGTGGAGAGCTTCAAGGCTCACAACATGAAAAGCTACTCTGAAGAGTTTACGCTCATGAAAAAAGTAGGGTGTGAAATCTGTGAAAAAAGCGGATATAAAGGAAGAATTGCACTCCACGAATTGCTCATCGAAACCGAAGAGATTAAAAACGCGATAAAAAAACGAATGCATCCCTCTGAAATAGAACAACTGATGCTTAAAAGCGGCATGAAAACCTTAAAAATGGATGGAATTGATAAAATTTTTCAAGGATTAACCGATTTGAGCCAGGTTCTCAAGGTATGCGCATAGGGTGTTTGATATCTGCCATGTAACGTTTCAACATGTCATGGCGGGATTGTCCTCTTTCCCGTTGCTTTCTTTCTGAAAAAGTTAATGAAAACTTTAAATTAGAGTTGATATGGTTCCATCCTTGGATTACATAACAGGAAGTCCGGGTGCAAACCCTTACGATCATACCTGAAAAAAATGAATAAACCATGATTCATGCCGGAAAACAGAATGCATCGGATTCCTTTTTATCGCTTCAAACCGCTACCAGTGATGACGGCACGCTTACACTGGCATTAGAGGGACGTCTTGATTCCACTTCTACGGCAACTGTATGGGAACAGGCCATTCAGGCCATGGAAGAGAAAAATTACAGGCAGGTAACCATTGATGCCACCGAACTGGAATACTGTGATGGATCCGGGATCAGCCTGCTGCATGAACTGGATACCCTTGGCAGGGAAAAGGCTGATCAGGTGCGTATTGTAGGCCTGAAAAAAGAATTTCAGAAAATCCTGAACCTGTATGATCCGGAAGATGCCGGACACCTGGAAGGGAAATCTCAAAAGCATTCCAATCCGGTGGTTGAAATTGGAAAGAAAACAATTAGCGCCTGGAATGAATTCGTAATCCTGATCTCATTTGTCGGTGAACTTTTCATGGCCACGGTATTTGCATTCACACATCCTCGAAAGATTCGATGGAAAGACGCCTTTTGGGTTGCCGAGACCGCCGGCGCAAATGCTTTGCCCCTGGTTACATTGATCAGCTTTCTTGTCGGCCTGATCATGGCATTTCAGGCTGCCATCCCCATGCGTATGTTTGGTGCTGAAATCTTCGTGGCAAATCTGATTGCACTTTCCATGATGAGGGAACTCGGGCCGTTGATGACCGCAATTGTCATCGGCGGCCGCTCCGGATCCGCTTTTGCTGCGGAACTGGGAACCATGCGTATCAACGAAGAGATCGATGCGCTTACCACAATGGGGCTGGATCCGGTTCGATTTTTAGTCGTTACCCGCGTTATTGCAACGGTTCTCATGACACCATTGCTGACAATTTACGCCAACATCGTGGGAATACTGGGTGGAGCAGCTGTTCTGTTCTCCTTTGGGTTTACCTTGAACGCCTATGTGAATCAGGTAATGGCTTCCGTGACCTATATTGATTTTATGGGAGGAATTTTCAAATCGTTTGTTTTCGGTCTGCTGATCGCGGCAGTTGGCTGCCTGCGCGGCCTTCAGACAAAGACCGGTCCGAGTGCGGTCGGAGAGTCCACCACCCGGGCGGTTGTCAGCAGCATCATTCTGATTGTGGTAGTCGACGGTCTTTTTTCGGTGATCTATTTTTATCTGGGCATTTAACACCTTGATAATTATTTCTGCAAACTCTATAGAAAAAAACAGAAGCTGAGGGTAGGTTTTGATGAAAACCGCTCGGAAACCATTAATTCAAGTAGAAAATTTTTCAGCCGCCTATGATGGCGAAGTCATCATCGATGCGATCTCCTTTGAGATTTATGCCGGAGAGGTATTTGCTATTCTCGGAGCATCCGGTTCCGGCAAAAGTACTCTTTTGAAACATATGATCGGACTCTATCCGCCGGCAGGCGGCAGGATTCTGATTGACGGCATGGATATTACAAGTGCTTTGGGCCGGGAAAAACGAGAGATCCTGAGCAAAATCGGCGTCGCATATCAGAGCGGAGCACTGTTTGGCTCCATGACACTTCTGGAAAATGTCCGGCTTCCGCTGGAAGAGTTTACCGGCCTTCCAGCCCGTGTATGCGGCCTGACAGCCCTGATGAAACTGAAACTGGTTGGACTTTCTGAATTTATACACCACATGCCCGCGGAAATAAGCGGGGGGATGCAGAAGAGAGCGGCGATTGCAAGAGCCATGGCCCTGGATCCAAAAATCATCTTTCTGGACGAACCGTCAGCAGGTCTGGATCCAATTACTTCCGCTGGAATTGACCAGCTCATTCTCAGTCTGGCGGCGGATCTGAATATTACATTTGTTATTGTAACCCACGAACTGGAAAGCATCTTTACCATTGCAGACCGGGTGATTATGCTGGGTGAAAGCGACAAGAAAATTGTCGCTGCCGGAAAACCCGAAGAATTGCGGGATAAAAGCACAAACCCCTGGGTTCGTCAATTTTTTAACCGGCAGGCTGAAACAGAAATTTCCTCGTAAAGGAGTTTCGGAGAAATAAAAAATGACGGACAGGACAAACTACTTTAAAATCGGAATATTTGTTTTAATCGCGATAGCCGCGGCCATTGTTGTGATCCTTGCCCTGGGCGCAAAAGAGCTTTTCAGAGAAGAGGTATTCATTGAAACCTATTTCAATGAATCTGTTCAGGGCCTTGAGGTCGGCTCACCCATCAAATATCGCGGAATTACACTTGGAAGGGTAAAATCAATACAAATGGTCAGCACCGCCTATGATATCAACAGCTCCTATGTGATGGTGGTATGCTCCATTTATGGTGAAAATGTTCAGAAAAAAACCTTTTCCGAATTCAGGGTCATGTGCAAGGAGATGATCGAAAAAGGCCTCCGGGTTCGGCTGGCATCACAGGGGCTGACCGGTGCGGTATATCTGGAGGTTGATTATTTTGATCCGAATCGATTTGAGCTGCTTGAGGTCAACTGGGAGTCCCGATACTTTTATCTTCCATCAGTCCCCAGCGCGATTGCCCGGCTCGGAGAATCTCTTGAGAAAATAATGAACAATCTCGAGCAGATCAATACACATCAAATTTCAAAAAACCTTTCAAGCCTGCTTTCCATATTGAACGGTAAGATAGAAAATGTGGATATCAAAAATATCGGCCACCAAACCGAAATGCTTCTGACGGAACTGCGGGAAAGCAACAAAAAGGTAAAAACCCTCCTTGAAAAAGAAGAGACAGAAAAGATTATAGCAGATGCTTCCGAGATGGTCGCCGGAGCAAGACGTATTGTTGAAAAGTCGGAAAAACCCCTGGCTGATTTTATGTCAGGGATGTCGAACATCGATTCCAGTATAACCAAGCTATCAGAAAAAATCGAGATTGTCGCAGAAGATCTTCCGGAGGTATCCGCAAGGCTGCAGAAAACGCTTACCCGGCTGGACAACCTTGTCGCTGCCGAGCAGAAGGATATTGAAACCGTAATCCAGAATTTCAAGCAGATATCGGAAGATCTTGCAGAGATTACCCGTAATTCGCGGAAATATCCCGCGCAAACCTTTTTCGGAGAACCTCCGCCCAGGATTAAAATGGACCGATGATGAAACTGAAAAACCATCTCTGTTTCTGGTTAGCGACCGCAGTCCTGTTTTCATTTACAGGCTGCCTGAACCTGAAAACGGGCTATCCGGCCAAAAACTATTTTCTGCTGGATGCAAAGCGAACCGATCAAAAAGGATATGAAAAAGGCCCCGTGATCCAGATTCAACGGTTCCGAATATCTCCCCGTTATCAAGGAAAAGAATTTGTCTACCGGTTTGAAAAGCTGAAGTTCGAATCGGACTTTTACAATGAATTCTTTATCTCGCCGGATGATATGATCACGGAACAGGTGCAGAAATGGCTTTCTGAAAGCGGGAAGTTTACGTTGCTGACGGCACGAGACAGTGATCCTCCGCCCGACTATGTTCTGGGAGGATGGATAACCGAACTTTACGGTGATTTCAGAGACAGTGATAACCCAAAAGCGGTGATGGAGTTAACATGTCTCCTTCTGAGCGGAAACCAATCGCCGGGTCAAATTCTTTTTAAAAAACGATATCGAGCAGATGTTCCAATGCAGGAAAAGAGATCCGCTCTTTTAGCAGCCGGATGGAATCAGGCTCTTGAAACCATTTTAAATCAGCTTGAGGAGGATTTGAAATCGGTGCAGATCAAATAGTAACATCAAACTCCTGAAATCAACTCAAAACGTATATCCGATTGTAAAATAAAATCTGCCTTCATCTTCTTCAGATTTTTCTCGATCAAGCTGATGACCGTATTGAAGCCCAAGGGGAAGGAAGGGGGTATGGTATCGGAGGCTGATACCGACAGCGGAACGAAAGTCATCAGAGCCGGCATCCACTTGCGCATCCTGTATACTGCCGGTATCAAAAAAAGGCGCTATCTCGATATGATACCCAACGTCAACCCGTGCCTCGATGCTTCCCAACAACAGGGTTTTTCCCCCCGCTGCCTCGCCTTCCGCGTCCACCCGTAACCTGTTTTCATCATAACCTCGAACCGTGGAAAGCCCCCCCAGAAAGAAGAGCTGATCATCCGGAATATTACTCTCCCCGCCAAACGGTACAATGTGCCCGGCACGACCGCGCATGGCAAAGGTCAGACGTTTATGAAAAGTATAATACCATCGAATCTCATATTGATACTTGATAAAATCGTCCAGGGAATTTTCAAGCCCCTTGGAGACATCCATGGACAGGGATGAAAAAAACCCTTTTGTCGGTCGTATGAAAGAATCCACGGAATTGTAAACAATCGAAGGGGTGTTCACAAAAATACTTCTTGCTTCATATGCTTCACTTTCATCTGAAGAGACAACTTCTTCAACTCTCAGGTATTGCTCCTTTCTTTCAACACTGAGGGTTAAGCCTGCTGACAGGTTGTAAGGCAGTTTGCGTTTAAATGAAAGTGCCGCGCCAAAAGCCGTGGTTCCGAAACGCTGGTTGAATTCTTCACGATTTTCCCCAAAAAGGTTAACGGTAGATGAAATTCGTGTGCCTAAAAATCGTGGTTCCGTAACCCCGATTTCACCTCTTTCTCCAATTTCACTGGCTTCAAGGCTCACCCAGGCGTCCTTGTTCAGCCCGAAAAGGTTGAGATCACCAATGCGGGTATTCGCATAAAACCTTCTGGATGTATCGTACCCGATGCTGGCCTGGAAAGAATACGGTTTTTTTTCCTCCACCTCCACCAGCAAATTTATGGTATCCGCCTTTTCTTTAAGGCCCATGGGCTTTATTCTTGCTGTTTCAAAGGCATTGATGTTCCAGATATTCCGCTGGGTTTCAAGCATTTTGACCAGAGAAAACGGTTCCCCTTTTTGCACTGTCAATTCTTCCTGGACAATCTTGCTCTTTGTCCGAAAATTTCCCATTACATGAATATCTCCCATTTCCACATAAGGGCCTTCCGTAATTTCATACCTGATTTCTGCACCATGTTGTTCCTTGAAAATCTCTGCCTTCCCTTTTACCATGACATGAGGATACCCCTGTTCCGAGATTTCGGCTGATAAAAGAGTTTCATCGCTGCGAACCATCTCCTCCCTGAACGGTTCACCGGGTTTCAGGGAAACCATTTTCAACGCGGCTTTTTCCGACATCGAATTCAGCCCATCGAAAACCAATGAGTTGACCGTAATTTTCGGCCCCTCTGTAATTTTCAGGATGATGCGGGCAACCCTTACCTTGCCTTCATCATCCTCTTTCCATAAAATTTCTTTTTCGATATTGACATACACATAACCATATTTAAGATACAGGGAGACAATCGACCGGATATCATCATCCAGCGTCCTTAATACGAATTCTCCTCCTGAAAACAACCCGGAGGGGCTTGTAATGATTTGATTCCGGATTTCGCTTTCCGCTACCGTCAGGTTTCCCTCAACGGCAACATTCTCGACAATGGATTTCGGCCCCTCCTCAATGATCAGGCGGACTTTTCGAACACTCTCCTGTAATGATTTTTCATAATCAGAATCGATTTGAATTGTACAGTCGGCATAACCGGCTCCCTGATACCGATCTTTTATACGTCGGATACTTCTTCTGATCCCCAGGTCTTTCCGGTTTCCTTCCCCAAACAGAATCAAATCCTCTTTCAGGGTCCAGTCCCAGAACCTGCTGTTTCCGACAAACTCTATCTCGTAACGCAGCCCCTCTTCTATTACAAAACAAATGGAAACCTCCCCACTGTCCGGATCCTTCTCCACCTGAAGCTTCACCATTACATCCGCATAACCCTTATCCCGATAAAACAATGTCAGCTTTTTTAAATCCTCATCCAGTTTTTTTTTGATAAATCGGCCCATACCCCCGGGCAAAAACGAAGAATGCCATGTGTCCAGCCGCATTTTCAAACGGACATCGGAAAAAGATCGGTTTCCCTTTATTTCCACTTGGTTAATACGGTAAAAATCTCCTTTTTCAATGTCCACGTAAATATAAAAATTTTCGCTTTTTTCATCTTTTTCTGCGGACAATGCGACTTCTGGGCTTAAGTAACCTTCGTTTTTCAGAAGACTCGTAATGGCTGTTTTCTGTTTCGGAAGATTCTCTTTTCGAAACACATCTCCGGTATAAACCGTCATTGCGTTAAGAATTTCCCGTTCACTGATCGGAAAACTTCCTTTAATCTGAATATCCATTATCCGTGGATAGGGCCGGAGCACAAACAGCAGAGATATATCGCCTTCCTGTGTTTCAAGGGTTTTTACTTCTTCCACATCAAACAGCCCTGATGAGTTGAGAACGGCAACGGCCTGTTCAAGTTTTTGAGCGGAAAAAGGGTCCCCCTCGTTGAAACCGATCAGACTTTTCACAAGAGGTATCGTCCGATCCGGTTCACCCTTTTCGTCGATGACTTTTATCGTTATCCGGGAAACAACCCGGCCGATTTTGTCCTCTTCAGATCCATTTTCCACAGCGGCAATGGCGGACCCAAGCACTCCTGTCCATACCAAAATCAAAAGAAAGATCCGTTTAAAATATTTCGATTCTGTTCGTCTCATTTCTTTAGCGAAATTCGAGCCTGTATTGCAGCCCTCCCCCGTAATCCCCTTCAGAATCCTGGTACGCATCCAGAATCAGATTTTCAAGGAGCCTGTATTCTGTCATCGTACGCCGAACGACCTTGCTGTTTCTGGTTTCTACGCCATATTTTACAGCCATCTGCCTGGACAATTCTTTTCCGACTTCTACCATGACCTGACCGGTCTCGGTTTCGGCATCATTGCTTTTATACTGAAGCTGCACCGTGTCCAGGCCGGTCGCGTCCTTGATATCCGCCTGAATCCGATCAGACATCAATCCTGCCAGAATTTCCGCCGGAGAGGAAGACTGCCCGCCTTCACCGGTAGTAAATTCCTGAAGGGTTTTACCAAAAGCAAGCAGAGAGAGGATATCACCGTCCTGCTCCGGCGGATCGGATCTCAGTCTGAACTCGAGATTCTCGACAGTCCCTTTTACACC
>CAZOEW010000038.1:0-9306 GCA_964578935.1 uncultured Desulfobacterales bacterium
GCGTTTGATGGTTTTTTTCATTTCAGAGCGCTGTCCTTGAGAAAAAGTGCATTCCGTTGGCTGTAGATTTCAGAATTAATAGTCTCACTTTTCATTTCTTCGGTTATTGATGTTTATGAAGGGCACCATGCGATACCAAGTGGTGATTCAAAGAAATAACCATCCGCTATTTCCTGAATATCTTTTCCTTTGTCTCGAACCGCAACCGTTTGAGCAAATAAAGCTTTGATAACCGCCTCATCTTTCGGTGCTACCCATTTTAATACAGGAGTGACATCCTTCAGGTCAAGGGCCAGTTGAGCGTCCTTAATTACGGGGCCATTGTAACTGTCGCAATGGGCAGAGACCTCTCCGGTACCTGTTAAAATGATATAAAGTCCGAAAAGTAAACGGATCAAAGTAAAAAAGGATTTGTTTTTCATTTCGGTATCCTCCTGTTTTGCCGTTTATACGTTATGGTTTTAAAGAACAGGTAACTCAGTCACCGAGTAGTTTTTTATCAACATCGCTTCATAGAGAATTTTTAATATTGTGTAAACTCATGTAAAAGGGCTCTCTAAGAAAAAACAGCGTATGTAAAGGTAATGAACCCTTTTAAATGAATTTTTGATCTTTTAACCGCACAATAGTGCCGGCTGTGCGGTCCGGTGTTCTCGCATGATGCTGATTCGGAAATGAGACTACCCAAGCCTTCAATCCTGTGGCATCTATCGTAACGCTCATCCCTTCAGATGTCTTTGCGCCCGCGCAAACAGGGGTTCTTGTTTTACGGTAAGGCCTGAAAATTTGGATAATCAACATGGCGATCATTCCGTTTCAGCGAATTGGACCAGTGCGTGGGGCTCGGTGACGATGATCTGCTCGCGTTTGGACTTAATCCAGCCCCTTTTTTTCCAGGCGCTTAGCGTACGGCTAACCGTGTACAAAGTGGTTCCGGAATAGTCAGCGATATTCTGGCGGCTAAGGGGGATATCGATCTGAATTCCATCCGGAATCTTTGAACCGGCCCGCCGCATAAGCCGCAACAGGGAGCGGGCGATACGTTGATCCACCTGCTCGGTACAAATCTCCAGGTATCGGTGCTGTACGTCGTCGATGCGCTCCAGAATGATGCCCAAAAGGTTAATTGCGATATCGGGATACTGATGCATCAGCTGCATCATTGTGGGTTTATCCCAGCCGGTGACATCTGTCTCTCCGATCGATTCAGCGCTGACCGGATAGTTCCAGTTTTTGAGGACGGTGACTGCGGCGGTCAATTCTCCTGTATGGATATAGCGCAGGATTACCTCCTTGCCGTGCTCGTTAAGTTTGGTCAGTTTTAAAAGACCCTGATTCACCAGGAAACAATGTGTGGCAGAATCACCCTGATGAAACAGAACGCTTTTGGGTTGAAGCTTTATACGCCGGCCTCTTTGTAATAGATCTGTATATTGGTTATTCGTAAGGTTTTTGAAAATTTCTGAACGATGGATACGGATTGATAGGTGCTGGTTATGATTCATGAGTGTTCTAAACCGTTTTCCAGGCATTCCGGGTTTACATGCTGATAACGATCTTGATATCGACTTTATATCCGCTTTCGGCAGTGATCCGTATTCACACAAAGGTTCAGAACCGACAGGTTGAACGATATCGGAGATAGGATAGCAGAGAAGAACTTCCCTGAGGCTTGCAGACGCACTGCATGAAAACTATTCTTCCGGGCAGGCTGCAAGCCTCAGGTTTTTTAAAAATTATGATCCGACATTTTCTGTTCAATTCATTAGAAAAGAGCCTGCACTTTTTTATAAGCCTCTTCGACGAGCTTTTTATATTCTTCGCGTCCTTTTTTACAGGCCTCGATCCAATCGTGAATTGCTTTTTTCCCCTCCTCCGGCAGCCAGGTTGCCTGTTCCAGAAGTGAGTTTGACATTGTTTCGGTCTGATCCTGTACCATTACCATTGCATTAAATGCATTGGTGAAAGAAGATTTGTTAAAATCGAGCATTTGCTTAAAGATCTGTTTCTGATCCATTTCCCTTCCTCCTTTCACGGTCATATTAAAGTAGTCCGCGCGTGATCGGTTTTTCAATAAAGCCCGTTTTCAGCAGTGAAAAATCCATTCAGTCATGTGCATTGGGTACACTGTAAAAGCATGATGTTATCACTGTATTTTTATGCCTTGTTGGTTGCACCAAGAACGGATTCGAGCTGCTGAAAGCCGTTATTGACGGCATCCTTAACCGTTTCACGTCCTTTTTTGCAGGACTCGATCCACTCTCCAAGTGTATTTTTCCCCTCTTTGGGGATCCAGTTCGCATTTTCCAGCGCGGTGTTGCAGGCTCTTTCTGTATAATCCTGCATCACAACCAGCGCGTTAAAACCATTATTAAACACATTTCTATTGAAATCAAGTGCTTGTTTGATTATTTTTTTCTGGTCCATGTTATTACCTCCTGTATTATCTGTTGTATTTACGGAATATTTCTATTTTTTGTTGGATTTCTTTAAGGTTGTTTTTTCCGTCTTTGAAAACAGCCCATCGAGAAGGGCATGGTTTTCTTCAACCGTTTTTTGGACAGCAGCTTGTCCTCTCTTGTACTCATCAACCCATTCGTTCAGGACCCGCTGCCCTTCAGCAGCAAGCTGGTTTCCCTGTTCCATAATTACATGGGTGGCTCTTTCAGCCTGATCCTGTAAAAGTGACAAGATGTTCCACGTGTTTTCCACCGCAATCCGGTTGATACCGATTATCGGTTGAGCAAATGCAATATTTTCCATGACGCACCTCCTATTTATTTGTTGTCATTCATTCAAATTGTCTTTGACACAAATATAGACTCGAATTTCAAGATGTCAAGGAAAAAATATTGCATTGCACAATTTTTTTTATGATGGCACGATACCGGCATTTCCTTTTTGAAGGCGCAAGGGGGTTGAGTATTGATCAAGTGGTATGATATTAGGAGGTATACCTTGTTCAGTGACGCGCTTTGAATGTATTCTTTTTTTATGGTAAAAAAATCCAGGAAGCAATTCGGGCAAAAAGGGGAGTCCTCAATGGCTGAAGCCATATTATTGAAAAAGTATACCAACCGTCGGCTGTATGATACGGAAAAAAGCAGGTATGTGACTCTGGATCAGGTGGCTGATATGGTGAAGTCCGGCCGCCAGGTTGAAATTGTGGATGCAAAAACAAAAGAGGATGTTACTGCTTTCATCCTAACCCAGATTGTACTTGAAGAAGCAAAAAAGAAGAATATTCTATTACCGGTACCGGTTCTTCACTTGATTATTCAATATGGCAACAACATTCTCAGTGAATTTTTTGAGAACTATCTTCAAAAGACGATTCAGAATTATCTTGAATATAAAAAGGCTTTTGACAATCAGATCCAAAAATGGCTGGATCTTGGGACGGATTTATCCAGGATGATGCCAAAGGCGACAGGGGATCCGTCAAGCTTTGGTGATTTCATGAAGATCTTTAACAATCCCCTGGGGAACAAGCCGGAAAAACCGGTATCAGATGGCCGGTCTCATCCTTCCGATATTCCTGATAAAGATGAGAAAAAGGGATGATCAACCGTATTTTTCCGGACGACACCCAAAATCTTTTCAAGCATAAACAGGAACCGGTTGTATTTTTGATCAATTTGCTGCCGGAACCCTTCTGCAAAGCGTTTCTCCGTATCATTTATATTCTGCACAAATCATCAGAAATCGCAGGAACTCATCAATGCGTGCGCTTCGATTTAAAAGTATTAATATTATTATATAAATCAGTGTGATATATTCTTCATTCCTATGACATATTGACAGGTTATCCTCCAGCCATTATCTTTGTTGCAGAGCAAAAAAAGGAATTTGAGTGACGATCTGCTGGTATGGAAGGAGGGAAGATGAGCTCATTGAACCGAAATTCGAATGGATTGATTCAAACCAATCTCATGGAAACAGTCAGCGACTATATGCTGGATGCCTTTCAACGGTCCGTTCTTTATCTGGATGTGCTGAACAAGAGAGGCAATAATTATTTCAAGCATATCGAAGTTGGGAAACCGCCTGTGTTGACTTTTGATTATGAAATTATCGAGGATGGCCGGACAATGGATCGGCCTGTTAATTTTTCTCTTACACGCATCAGTGACCGGCGCCGTATTGATCCGGAACATGGGACGGCGAAACATGAAAAGAGAACCAATCCCGTTAAATTAGATCCGTATAATCCCAAAAAACGTCCGATCATTATCAGTGACCCACGGGCGGGTCACGGCTCGGGCATCGGAGGATCTAAACGTGATTCAGAGATCGGGATGGCATTGAATGAAGGTCATCCTGTCTATTTTATTTTATTTGATTCCAATCCTGTTCCAGGTCAGACATTCGCCGATGTCCACCGAGCTCATATCCGGTTTATTGAAACGGTTATCAAACGGCATCCTGAAGCGCCAAAGCCGGCCTTGATCGGGAATTGCCAGGCAGGATGGGCGGCAGCGCTGATCGGCGCTGACAGGCCGGATATTACAGGGCCGCTGGTTTTCAATGGATCTCCTTTATCTTACTGGGCTGGCGTGGATGGGAAAAATCCGATGAGATATCGCGGAGGCCTTTTCGGAGGAGTCTGGTTGACCTCACTGTGGAGCGATCTTGGAAATGGTATTTTTGACGGGGCAAACCTCGTGGCCGGTTTTGAAGACCTTAATCCGGCAAATACCATCTGGGATAAGAACTACTACTTATATTCAAATGTCGACAAGGAGGAAAAAAGATACCTCGATTTTGAGAGATGGTGGAACGGCTTTTTCATGCTGACCCGGGATGAGATTCATTATATTGTTGATGAACTTTTTGTCGGGAACAGACTGGAAAAAGGTCTTCTTGAACTGGACGGAAGGAAAATCGATTTGCGGAATCTGAAATCACCGGTTCTGGTTTTTGCTTCCAGCGGAGACAATATCACTCCGCCTCAGCAGGCCTTGAACTGGATACCCAAGGTTTGGGGGTCCGTAGAAGAAATAAAGAAAAATCAACAGGTAATTGTTTATCTGCTGCACGATACCATCGGACATCTTGGGATTTTTGTGTCCGGTAAAATTTCGAAGAAAGAACACAAAGAGATTATCGCCAGCATTGATTTGATTGAATATCTGTCACCGGGACTGTATGAGATGGTGATCCATGAGAAGGAAGAACCGGGAACTCACAGTGTCCGTTTTGAAGCGCGGGACATCGAGGATATTCTGGCCCTTGATGACGGCCAGCTTGATGAAGATGATTTTCATACAGTGGCGGCCTTTTCCAAGTTCAACGACAAGTTGTACCGGACTTTTATCAGCCCCTGGGTAAGGATGTCCGTAAATGAATGGTCGGCGGAATGGATACGAAATCTTCATCCGCTTCGTGTTTCCTGCTATTCATTTTCGGATGCGAATCCGTGGATGATGCCGCTTAAGTTTTTAACGCCGGTGGTCAATAAAACCCGAAAACCGGTATCTCCGGACAATCCACTGGCCGTGATGGAAAAAAGCGTTTCCAGACTGATTTCCGATTCCTTGAATTTGTATCGGGATATTCGAGATCAAACTCAGGAATTCTGGTTTAAGTCCATCTATGGGAATCCATGGATGCTTTCATATTTCAAAGAACAGGCTGTCGAAAAAGAATATGTGTGTGAAGAAAGCTGGCTGAAAGAAATGGACAAGGGCGGGTTCGCGGAAGGGGTTATTCGAATTATGCTGATGATGGCTCATGTGGACGAAGGCCTTCAGAGACGTGTGTTGAAAATGTATGATGAGGTTGTTGCAGCGGATGACCGGTTGAAGGTTTTAAAAGAAGCAGAATTTAAACAGATCATACGGCAGCAGTCCTGTATTCTGAACGCGGATGAGAAAAAGGCGTTAAAGGCGCTTTCAACGATGATTCCAGAGGAAAAAGATCGATCCGATGCAATGGCGATCGCAGAGCGCATTGCATTAGCGGATCATGAAATCGATCAAGAGGAGAAAAAGCTGTTGAGGCGTATCCGAAACGCACTTCATGCGGCATAAACCATACAGTCAGAATCAATGGCCGAAGGGGCGTAAAACAAGCCTGTTCGGCCATTGCAATACAATATTTCATAACAGCGCATTGGGCAGATAACAGACACCGCTTTCAGGCCGATCCAGCCTTTTTGTAACATAGCATCCCGGGGCATCCTCCAGCTCTCCGTTTTTACCTTCAGCGATCCTGCGGGCTGGAATTTTTTTGCCGGCATAAGCTTTATTCCATTTCAGCCAGTCCACCCACCATGAGGTTTCATGATATTTGGAGCTGTTTAACCATTCTTCAGCCGACTCCGGAAGTTCTTCATTTGTCCAGTGGCCGTATTTTTTTTTGTATGGTGGATTCACGATTCCGGCAACATGACCTGACGCGCCCAGAACGAACCGGACCGGACCGGAAAAGAGCCTGGTGCCATGATAGGTGGATTGCCACATGGAAATATGATCTTCCCGGGTGGAGATGAAATAGACCGGTGCAATAATTTTTGACAGATCAATGGGAACCCCGTTCAGTTGAATACCGCCCGGTTCTTTCAGCAGGTTTTTAAGATACATGTTTCGCAGGTAGAAGCTGTGCATTTTTGCTGGAAGATTCGTGGAATCGGAATTCCAGAAGAGAATATCAAAGGCGACAGGGCTGGCTCCTTTCATGTAATTGTTGATAATATAGGACCAGACCAGGTCATTGGCCCGGAGCATACTGAAACTGTTCGACATGGCACAGCCATCCATATACCCTTGCTCATTCATCTTTTTTTCAAACGCGCTGATCTGCTTCTCATCGATGAACACTCCGATATCTCCGGGATTGGAAAAGTCTAAGAGAGAGGCCATATAGGTGTTTGAGGCGATTCGCCCGCCTTCACCTGTTGCGGTAAGATAGGCTGAAGTACAGGCCAGGAGCGTCCCGCCCATACAGTAGCCGATAACATTGACCGATTTTTGAGACGTGACGCGTTCGATCGTTTCCAGTGCGGTGACCGGCCCTTCCAGCATATAATTCTCGAAATCCTTGTTCATCAAGGTTTCATCCGGATTTGCCCAGGAAATCATGAAAACCGTATATCCCTGGTCGAGCATCCACCTGACCATGGAATTTTTTTCGGTTAGATCGAGGATATAGTATTTGTTGATCCAGGGCGGGATAATCAGCAAGGGGTGTTCAAACACCTTGTCGGTCGTGGGCGTATATTGAATCAGTTGCATCAGGTCGTTTTGATGTATAATTTTACCCGGTGTAACCGCCAGATTTTTGCCGACTTCGAATGCATCCAGATCCGTTGTTTTAATCTGTAACTGGCATGGGCCCCGGTCAAGATCATCCAGCAGATTGTTCAGACCTTTCAGAAGATTTTCCCCCCGGCTTTCAATCGTTAATTTCAGGAGTTCCGGGTTGGTCATAATAAAATTTGTAGGAGAGATGGCATCGAGATACCGGTTGGTATAAAATTCAATCCGGTGTCTGGTTTTTTCATCCAGGCCATGAATATTATGAATGGTATCTCGAATCGCGCGGGCGGTTAACAGGTAGCTCTGCTTGATAAAGCTGAACATGGGGTTGGATTCCCAGGCTTCATCCTGAAATCGTTTGTCGCGGGCACCGGTTTCATCCGAGGGTTTTGCGGGCAGCCCCCAGAACTGAGACGCATTTTTCTGAACAAGCCCCCAGTAATCCTGCCAGTAGGACATTTGGGAATCAAACAGTTTTGTCGGATTGGTCATGAGATTGGCTGCCAGTTCCTGAAAACTGTCCGTGATTGCCTGTGTCTCGGCCTGATCAATCTCTTTGAACTGCCTCTGCTTCTCCATGAATTTTTCCACAAGCTGCCGGCTTTTTTGGTTCACCTCGGCCATGATTTCAGACAGTTCATTCATATCAAACAGGTTTGTTTCAGAACGATTTTTTTCCGTCATTAGCGTTTCCCCTTTTCCGGACCGGGCGGTTCTCATGGTCAAAAATACTCCTGTTGCCCCGGGCTCAATGCTGATCTCAAAACAGTTGGATCTTCCTGCACGGAATGTTTGGAAGAAGCCGATATGTTCATCTGTATGATACACCATATCATAAGGTTTGTTCTGCGTAAATCAACCTGTCCTGAAACAGCCCGCAAACCGGAAAAAATCTGAAAACAGGTCTGGCGGCAATGCCTTGCCGTATCTTCATGATTGACTCCTGTATCCTGATCGTGCCATGAATAATTATAATGACAATGAGAATCAAAAGTGTTAGATACCGAACGGTTAATATGATTTTAAACCGGATCGTTCTTTTGTATTGCTGAAAATGATCATACCATGGTCAACTATCCAGAGGAGGGCTTAAATGGACAACCGTCGTGTTTTTAATCTCAACCTGCTGTTGTTGGTTACGCTCGCTTTTTTTATGAATGGCTGCACCACTTTCAAACAGAATATGATGGTCAACACCGCCAAAATGATGAGAGAGTTTGGCAAAAAATCGGTGAATCGCTACCCGGATGTGGAGCAGATCCGTCAAGCCATGCCGGTTATGATCGTGCAGTCGGATATGTTTCTTGAAATGGCTCCGAATGATCCGGAACTTCTGCTGGCAGCGGCAGAGCTGAACGGCAACTATGCAATGTTTCTCAGAGAGACGGATAAAGAGCGGGCTGTAAAGTATTATAAAAAAGCAAGAGATTATTCATTGCGGATCCTGAAACAGAACCCTGTGTTTAATGAGGCTTTGGATAAATCGGATGAGGAATATATACAGGCGTTGCAGACATTGGGTAAAGACGATGTGCCGGTTCTATTTGCACTGCTGACTTCCACCTTTGGCTGGATCGGTACGGCACAGGAAGACCAGCCCAGGGCTCTTGCAGAATTGACCAAGGCTGAGGCCATTATTGAAAGAATTCTGGTTTTGGACGAGACGTATAAATACGGGGGTGTGCATGTGGTAAACGGAACTTACAACGCGGCCAGGCCCGCTATGTTTGGTGGTGATCAGGAAAAGGCCAAATATCATTTTGAGCAGGCACTGAAAATTTCCGAAAGAAAATTTTTATTGTGGCTTGTTTTATATGCCCAGCACTATACGGTCAGGATCCAGGACAGAGAGCTTTTTGTGCAAACACTGGAAGAGGTTATTGCCGCGCCTGACAATCTTCTCCCGGAACAGAATCTGGCAAATGAAATTGCAAAGCAGCAGGCAAAGGATCTACTGGAAGAAGTGGATGATCTGTTTTAGATAAAAGTTTAACCGCCCTTCCCAAAGGGGCAATGCGGATATACACATTGCTCGCAGTCCATGCAC
>CAZOEW010000038.1:9316-12003 GCA_964578935.1 uncultured Desulfobacterales bacterium
GAAGAAGTGTATGATTTTTTTTAGTTCAATGGTTTAGTGCAGTGACCGTTTCCGCTGGTTCTCAAAAGGATATCCCGGATCAAGACGACGAATCGGGAATTTTTTTGAGAACCATCTTTTTTTCTGACAGCAGCGTCTTCTCGTAACAAGTTATCCGCCCTTCCCAAAGGGGCAATGCGGATATACACATTGCTCGCAGTCCATGCACAAACCACCGTGCCCGATAAACGCCAGTTCCTTTTTCCCGATATGTTCACCGGCCAGAATTCGCGGCAGGATAAGATCAAGGACCGTAATTCGATGGTGAAGCCCGCACGCGGGAACACCCAGAAGAGGTATGTCGCCAATGTAGGCGACCATAAACATCGCTCCGGGCAGCGCTGCCGCGCCGTAATGCATTTCATCAGCTCCGGCCTGTTGAACCGCTTGTCGAGTGACATCATCCGGATCAACACTCATGCCGCCGCCGATCAATATCAAATCGGAACCGTTTGCCATGTGTCTGGAAATGGCCTGCCTGATCATTTGTGTGTCGTCCGGAGTATATTCCACCCCGGCAACCTGAGATCCCAACAGGTTGATTTTTTGGGTCAAAATTGGTGCGAATCCGTCTTTGATCAAACCGCTGGTTATTTCGTTTCCGGTGATGATTAATCCGGCTTTTGCGGATTTCAGAGCTCGAACCGAAACGACTCCTCCGTGCTGTGACGCAATCTCCGATGCCCGTTCCACAGGCGTTCGCTTCATCACCAGCGGAACGGCACGGGTTGCGGCAACCAGTTCGCCTTTTTTTACCAGGGTATGGGTGTTACGTGTCGCACACATTACCTCATCCACCATATTGAATGCCGCCAATGCGGCAATGTCGACTACAAGCAGGCCGTCTATCTCAGCATGCAAACCGATTTTACCCTCTTTTGGTTCGTCTTTCCATGTGATGCCTTTACCGGATAAACCCTTTGCCAGGATAGAAGCCGCCTGGTTTTCATGAATTTCGTCATCTTCAAGGTCAATGAGGTAAAGATGATTTTTCCCCAATTTCTGCAAATGACATATATCTTCCTTGCATACCGTATGCCCCTTGCGAAATGCGGGCCCTTTGAATTCGCCGGGCCGAATTTCCGTGATGTCATGTGCCAGGGTCGTTCCCACTGCATCTTCGACATCTATTTTTTTAAACACGGCATCTTCTCCTGTATTTCATTTTAAAATCCGTTTCAGTCAATATCAGGCCACTTGTTGTCATCGGCTGGCGACCAGTTCATTTTCGGCCATGTGATTTCCTTTTCGTAAATAAAATACGACTTTTCCGTGCAGGGTTTGCAACGTATCCGGCCATCGATAATAATCTCTTTTGAATCGCGTATCACCTGACCGCAGGAACCGCATGTCACTTTTCGTCGTGTCGGGCCCGGCAGATCAAATTCATTCAATTTTACCTGAACCTTTTGAGCGCGGAAAAGTACACAATCCGGCATCCTTTTGTATGCCTCTATCTGCTGCAGCGGTTTTTCTACAATTTCCGGAGCATACTTGGACGCCAGATCACGGGCTTCTTCGGTAGACAGCACGCGGATTGACCTGTTGGATTCAAGGTTTACAAAGGTTGCAGCCATAATTCCGTAATCCATGAATTTCAGACTTCGGCGCCCCAGTTTCACACCGGTTACATGAGCCACGGCATCTGCTGTGCAACGATCCATCTCTACATAAACGAGGAGTTTTTTAATTTGATCGCTCCGGGCAGGCTCATTAAATCCGATCAGCCGGCATCCCAGCAGTGCCATGCGGACGCCTACAACCTGACCGGGGCAAAGATGCCCATGGGCCAGGGATGATTCTTTTAAAAGGGTATTGAAATCCTGCATGTCGCGCTTTCCATATGCCTTATGTTAAGCTTAACATAACCAAAATAATGATTTCCCGCAAGTGGAGAAATAACAGCCCTGTTTTGGATGGGCGAGAGTTTTAAAATCGGTTTTTGCGGTGGATTGCATTTATTGGATAACGGTGCTAATTTTCCGTTGTTCACCGTGCATGATATCGGATTGAGATCTGCAAAAAAAAAGGGGATACCGCGCGTTCATACGATTGCCGCGTCTTGTTTTTCAAAGCATAATCAGGAGTCGCGACGGTGGAATCATTAACCGTAAATCGGGATAGAGATGATGATCAAAGTCAAGCTGAGGTCGAGCCACTGGATTGTTGATGACCAGGGTAATATCGTATTCGGAAAGGGGCGCCTGGAAATTTTAGATAGTATTGAAAAAACAGGTTCGATCAATCAGACGGCAAAAGCGATGAAGATGTCTTATAAAACCGTGTGGAGTAAAATCAAATCCACGGAGAAGCATTTGAAAAACAAAATCGTCCATTCAGACAGAATGAGGGGTACCCGCTTAACGCCGGCCGGCAGAAAGCTGGTAACAGAATTCAGGCTGTTGAATCAGCGCTGTATTCAATCCGATGATCGAATATTTGAAAAAATTTTCGGCAAAAGTTCAAGTTGATGCGAAGAAGATCCACAATCTTTTATCGCCGTTGTCATAAACAGGTTTCGATTAAACAGCGATCAAACGCCTCCCCGTAAAAACCGGTTCTACGCACAGCACGGCAAGTAAATGTCGAAGGTCCCGGAAAACGGCTGGTGATCGCCTTCCGGGACCTTCTCATCATCATTGCGGTTT
>CAZOEW010000038.1:12103-22704 GCA_964578935.1 uncultured Desulfobacterales bacterium
CCCGGAAAACGGCTGGTGATCGCCTTCCGGGACCTTCTCATCATCATTGCGGTTTGAATTCCACTCTTCTGTTTTCGGATCTTCCTGCCGGTGTGTCATTGGAAGCAATGGGCCTGGAAGGACCGTAGCCTTTATAAGTCAACTGGGCCGGTGCAATTCCTTTCTCACGGAGATTGTCCAGCAGCTTATGCAGGATGGATTTGTCCCCAAGTAAAATATGCCGGGCCTCGTTTTAAGAATTGATGGAAAAGTTGATAATAAGACCTTGTTTTATGGTTATCCAAACATACGGAGTTTGGTCTATTGAACAACCTCCGGTGGTGCCGGAGGTTGTTGACATATTTACAAAAGTTTTTCAAAAACTTTTGTTGTGTTTATTTCTTGATCGGTTCAAACTGAACCCTTCTGTTTTTGCTCCGGCGTGCTTCTGTATCATTGGATGTTAAAGGATTTGAAGAACCATACCCCTTGATAATAAGCCGTTCTTCTTTAATGCCTTTGCTGATCAAGTAATCTCTTACCGCTATAGCCCTGTTTTCTGAAAGCTTCTGATTGTATTCCTCGGATCCGATATTATCTGTATGGCCTTGAATCTCCACATTCATGTCCGGGTTGTTATTCAGATAATCCACACCTTCATCCAAACATGCATGATATTCGGGTTTGACATCCCACTTATTGAGCTCAAAATTAAGATTCTTACAAACCCAGCATCCGAATTCATTGACTGTTGCGCCTTTTGGTGTATCAGGACACCTGTCGATATCATCCGTTACACCGTCGCCGTCTGAATCAGCCGGGCACCCAAAAATATTTACTGTAATGCCTTTTGGTGTGTCCGGGCAGCGGTCCTTGTAGTCGAAAACGCCATCCCCATCCGTGTCAGGTGGGCAACCATCATCATTTACGCTTATATCCGCCGGTGTTCCGGGACACCGATCTTGATCGTCCGGTACGCCGTCCCCGTCCTTATCTGAAAATTTTGTCAAAAATACGTTTTGAATAAACTCCGGCATACGATTTTCCGCAACAAGTTGGTCAAGTTCTGAATAGGAGCCGCACTCTCCGATATCCGATATTTTTTTCATCAGGATTTTTCCTTCCGGAGAATCGCCGATCAGCAGGCTGTGAATGCAGACACGGTCACCGAATGCCTTCTTCAACTCCTCTGCAGGCAGGATGGGTTTTTCTTTCATGTCCTGCCCATCGCTGATAACAATAATGCCTATTTTCCCACTGGCGGATTTCAGATCCTGCATCGCAGCTTCCAGGGCATCGGCTAGTGGACTGTTGCCGCCTTCGGAAGTGACCTTATTGATCCCTTCCTCAAGCCCTGCCTTGGTGTAATCAGTCAGACCGTATTGAAGGACGGTCTTCTCACTGGACACACTCATCCGGTGGCCAAAGGACCGAAGCGCGCCTTTAATTTTCAAAGTGGGTAGTGTTTGATTAATGTAAGTTGCTGCATCCTTGGCGGCAGTAAATTTTTTTACGCCATGATGCGAAAAATACATACTGTCCGACGCATCCAGAATGATCATAAAATTTTGGACCTTGGGTTCGTATCGGCCGTCTTCAAACTGGTATGGCTTAAAATCCATGTGAGATTGTTTTATCGCGCAGGCACTGAAAAACAGAAGAACAAAGAGCAGCAGGATTGCTTTACATTGAATTTTTTTCACGGGATCCTCCTTTACGGCATCCTTGAAAATGCCATTTTGATTTGAGCGGTTGGTTCGCACCGTTTTGAAAATAGTTATCGTACCCAATTTTATGAAAATCGCTTTGGCGGCTTCGAAGCGATTTTCAGCATTCCGCATAGGGTCATAAAGCAGGATGACAACTTTCTGCCAAAGCACCTCATACAGTTGCATGATGGGTTTTTTAAACCGGTCAGCCTGTTTTTTTTGACAAAACCTGTTAATATTGAGATTGTTTGCAGCCGGGCGGCGTGAAAACAGTCGCTTGCTATCCGCAACTTTCTTTATCATGAAAAAACAACGTACGCGTTAATATATTTTATTTAAATGAAGAAATCAATGAAAAGATATTGCTTGCTTGCAGACAGGAATAAAAACAGGTATAAAAAACAGCGGCGCCATTTTCTATTTTTAGCATGAATCATTGAAAAAGAGAACAACTTTAACAACCCGCGGTAAGGAGTAAACTCTCGTTTCCGGTTCTATCCGGAGTTTGGAGATATTATGGCGAAAAAAAAGGCGGCGGCACTTGTCCCCATTGGGCAGAAAATCAAAAAAGTAAGAACTCAAAAAAAGATTACACTGGAACGTATGGCCAATGAAACCGGTTTCAAGACAGACTACCTCAAAGAGATAGAAGCTGGAAAGGCGATTCCGCCCGTTGGTATGATTCTGCAAATTTCAAGGGCTTTGCAGATTGATTCTGAGTTCTTGTTAAAAGATCAGGAGGCAAACATTGAAAGCCGGGTGAAATCGTACGCCAGAAGGACGGACAATTACGCTTACACCACACTCACCCCCGGCGGGGAGCATAAGCACCTGAACGCTTTTCGTGTTAAAATCAAAGCGATGCAGGAACATAAAAAGGTTGAATATCAGCATGAAGGGGAAGAGTTTGTATATGTTCTTACCGGTGAGATCGAGGTGGTGGTCGGCGACCATGTGAATTCTTTGAAAAAAGACGAATCCCTTCATTTTAACGCTGCAATAAAACACAAACTGCGCAATATCGGGAAAAAAGATGCAGAACTACTTGTCGTCGTTTATGGACCTTGAGAGGTTGCGGACAGATGACTTGATAGCTGAATTGCTGTTTTTGCCGCGAACCGGGATTTCACCGTGGAGTCGGTTTTGTAATCGACTCCGGATCAAGCTGAGTTTTTGATGCGTTAAAGGAGGAAGACTTGTTATATAAACTGACGAATGAACAACTCATGATTCAGTCCATGGTCAGGGAGTTTTCAAGGAAAGTGGTTGCTGCAACGGCGGCTGAGCGAGATCAGACCAAGGAATTCCCGGCTGAAAATCTTAAAAAAATGGGTGAACTGGGGTTGATGGGAATGATGATACCGCCGGGATATGGAGGTCAGGGAGCCGATACGGTCAGTTATGTCCTGGCACTTTCGGAAATTGCTTATTCCTGCGCGTCAACCGCTGTTGTGATGTCTGTGCAGAATTCGATTGTATGTGAAAGTATCAATCGATTCGGAAATGAATATCAGAAAGAAAAATTTTTAAAGCCATTGGCGGAAGGGGCGGTTATCGGTGCATTTGCCCTGACCGAACCGGAAGCCGGCTCAGATCCCGTAGGGCAATCTTCTACTGCGGTGAAGAAAGGTGATTTTTATGTTTTGAATGGTGAAAAACGCTTTATTACATCCGGCAAGAACGCGGAAATCGTAATTGTTACGGCCAAAACCGATGAATCGAAAATGCATAAGGGCATCAGTGCGTTTCTGGTTACCAAAGGGACCCCGGGATTTGTTGTCGGCAATGTTGAGGAAAAGATGGGGCTGCGGGCCTCTGATACGACCGATCTGATATTTGAAAATTGCAGGATCCCTGCCAAAAACTTATTGGGCAGGGAGGGGGATGGGTTTAAAATCGCGATGACCGGCCTTGACGGCGGTCGCATCGGGATCGCGGCGCAGTCGATAGGCGTTGCGCAGGCGGCTTTTGATGCTGCGGTAAAATATGCAAAAAAGCGGAAACAGTTTGGTCAGTCGATTTCCAAGTTTCAAGGCCTTCGGTGGATGATCGCAGACATGGCAACAGAAATTGAAGCAGCCAGACAGTTGATGTTCCTGGCGGCGTCCATGAAGGACAGGAAAGAAAAATACACAACGCAGGCTTCCATGGCAAAGCTTTACGCTTCAGAGATGGTAAATCGATTGACGGCAAAGGCGTTGCAGATTCATGGCGGATATGGATTTATACAGGATTATCCGGTGGAGCGGTATTACAGGGACGCAAGGGTTTTTACAATTTATGAGGGGACTTCGGAAATACAGCGGGTGGTTATTTCCAACAATATCCTGAAAGATAAACGTCTGCCATGATCGAAAAGCGAATAAGCCGTTAAAATCTTTTCGGATATATTTATCATTGACCTTTATTATCCCGGTATGATAGACAACTATCTTTTGTGGGATGTGAGTGGATATTGAATGAAAACTTTTATTTGTTCTCCGTAATTCGGTAAGAGCCAAGGTGAGGTTACAGAATGGCCAGTAAAGGGAAACAATCGGACTATGAAATTACATTTTTCAGCAGGGGAGGTCAGGGGGGCATAACTTCCTGCCAGCTTCTGGCTCAGATAGCCTTTGTCGAGGGATTCAAGGATGTAATGTCAATCCCCCAGATCGGCGCTGAACGCAGGGGTGCTGCTATCAGAGCTTTTTTAATCATTGCGAATCACGAAATCCGGAGGGTCAGCGCGGTTACCAACCCGGATATTGTGCTGGTTTTTGATGAATCGCTGTTGAATCTGCCCACTATTGCGGACGCCATTCCCAAAAAGGACTGCAAGGTCATTGTCAATTCTGAAAACTTAAGCAAAGAAACCCGGCTCTCCCGGGATATTGAGCTTTATTCCTTTCCAGGGACCTCTATTGCGCTGGGCCTTGACTTGATGCTGGAAGGATCACCTCTTGTCAATGTGCCCATTCTAGGTGCTTTTTCAAAGGTTACCGGACTGGTTTCCATGGACTCATTAAAGAATGTACTTAAAGAGAAATGGGGCAGAAGGGCGGACAGGAACATCGAATCGGTTGAGCAGTCTTACAAAAAAACAGTAAGAGTCTACTAATGATAACGGGCCGGAGGCTCATGGAGTTTCAGTTTGCCGGATAAACGAAGGAACGGTTTGGAAATGAAAAAGGATGATAATAAGTCTTCGAGCATAACATGTCCTATTTATAAATCATGGCGGGAACTCCCTCATATTCCTGTTTCCATAGGCCAGAAGGGCAGTATCGGTGAAACAGGCGACTGGAGGACTTTCCGTCCGGAGATTGATAAAACGCAATGCAACAAGTGCGGTATCTGTTATATTTACTGCCCGGACGGGGTCATACTTTTCAAGGAAGGCACAGTTCCCGAAATTGACTACACCTATTGCAAGGGATGCGGAATTTGTAAGGTCAAGTGCCCTACAAAAGCGATTGAAATGATCCGGGAACGCGAATAGATCAATTTTTGTGCATGACAGGTTAAAGATGAGTAAAATGAAAAAAACACAAACAGATGAAGAAAAGACGATTATCATGTCCGGCAATTATGCATCCGCCTGGGGAGCGAAATGCGCTCGGGTAAAGGTGGTCAGTGCATACCCAATTACTCCCCAGACCACAGTCGTGGAAAAGATGGCGGAGTTTGTCGATAATAAGGAGCTGGATGCCAACTACATCAAAGTCGAATCAGAGCATTCTGTAATGGCTTCTCTTGTCGGAAGCTCCATGACCGGCGCGCGTTCATTTACCGCTACCTCCGGACAGGGGCTGCTTTACATGACGGAGATGCTGCACTGGGTTTCCTCGTCAAGACTTCCTATCGTCACTACCATCGCAAGTCGCGGTATCGCGCCGCCCTGGAATATATGGGCTGAGTATACCGACATTCTTTCGATCAGGGATTGTGGGTGGATCATTCAGTTTGCCTCAACACACCAGGAGATTTTTGACTCGGTATTGATGAGCTACAAGATCGCGGAAAACGAAGATGTAATGCTTCCTTATTTTATTGTTTATGGAGGTTTTACACAAAGTCACACCAGCAAACCCGTGCGCATACCAGGGCAGGCTGATGTTGATCGTTTTTTGCCGCCGCCGCCTGAAAAAGGATGGAGTCATATCAATCTGGATCCCGAAAATCCAATCACGCACGGAAACCTGCTGATGCCTCAGCAGGAATACCTTGATTTCCGTTTCCTGATTCACGACTCGATGATGAAGTCGAAAAAGATGATTCACAGGACCATCAAGGAGTTCAAAAAGTCCTTTGGAAGAGATTACAAGGGGCTTGTTGAAAAGTATCGATGTGATGATGCTGATGTTGTCATGATCAGCTACGGCGCCCTGGCGGAGCAGAATAAAAACGCGGTTGACAGAATGCGGAAAAAAGGGCTCAAGGTTGGATCTTTCAAGTTGAGATACATCAGACCATTCCCGACGGAAGAGCTGATAGCGCTTTTTGATTCAGGAGTAAAAGTCATCGGTGTGGCCGACCAGGCAACTGCATTCGGCAACCCCACGGGCGGTCCGGTTTCAACCGAGGTGATGTCCCTGCTAGGCCATAGCAAAAGAAAGATCAAAGTATTGCCGTGTATATGGGGCCTTGGAGGAAGAAATGTTACCGTAGATGAGCAGATGAATCTTTATACGCATCTCCTTCGGCTTAAGAATAAAAATGAATATCCTGCCGATGGCGCCTTTCAGCAGGGCGCGTATTGGCTGGGATTAAAGACAGGAGCATAGAGGGATGGTTTCACTCAAAGAATTGATCAAAACAGAAAGTAACAAGCCTGAATTGTTTTACGCGGGGAGTTCGGCCTGTGCGGGATGTGCCTCTGTGTTGGCCCTGCGATGGGCTTTGAAGGCTCTGGGGCCGAAAACGGTTGTTGTGGCGCCCGCGTCCTGCGCGAATGTCTATATTGGTATCTGGCCAAAAGCTTCATCCGCGGTTCCTTATATCAACATGGCTTTTGCCGCCGGTGCATCTGCCGCATCAGGCGTGGTAGCCGGTTACACGGCATTGGGAAAGAAAGATATCAATGTGCTCACATGGGCTGGAGACGGGGGAACCGTCGATATCGGAATTCAGGCCCTGAGCGGTGCCATCGAGCGAGGTACGGATTTTATATATGCCTGTTATGATAACGAGGGCTATATGAACACCGGAACGCAGCGCAGTTCCTCCACACCCAAGCATACGGCAACCACAACGACCCCTTTGGGAAAAAATATGCATAAGAAGGACATCGCGCAGATTATCGCGGCTCATGACATACCCTATGTTGCCACGTGTGTCGCAACCGAACCTCAGGAGGTATATAACACCTTTTCCGAAGCAAAGGAGATTCGAGGGTCCAAGTTTATCCATATTCTTTCACCCTGCGCGCCAGGCTGGCGTTTTGCTTCTTCAAGAACGACGGAGATGGGAGATCTGGCTGTCAAAACCGGATTTTTTCTGCTGTGGAAGCAGGTGGATGGAGAGCTGATCGTAAACAAGCGAACCCAGAAATATCTGGATAAAAGCAAGCGGTTGCCGGTCGAGGAATATCTTAAGGAACAGGGCAGATTCAGAAAACTGACAAAAGAGCAGATCGATGACCTGCAAGGCTGGGTAGACCGGAGATGCGAAAAACTTGCCCGGAGCATATGAGCGGATCACCCCATCCTGACAGCGATCCAGCAGATCATGATAACAAGCATCCAGGCGCCCGCGAGGATACAAAACGCTTTTTTCCAGTGAACGGAAAAATATTTTTTTGTTGACTGGGTGATCCAGGTCCAGTTGAGAAAAAGGTGAATCGTCAGCAGTATCAGCAGAAAAATGGAAAGATACAGATGAATATCACCCCACTCGTGACGGTGAAGTCCTAAAAAATACCGGTCTCTTCCTTTTGGAATGACAAAACCCAGGAGCAGTCCGACAACTGCGACAGACGAAACATCGATAAACAGAATGGCATTAATACCATATTTCAGGGCATTTTTTTTCATCATCATCATCCACCACGAAAAATCCGCATCAACAGGCCTTGACAGACCGAGGTGATGTCTGCATCAAAATTGAATTCAACCTCTTTGTTGAAATCGAATCTTTTTTTTCATTCCATGTGTAACCGATCTGTCAGAACCATATCGGAATTTTTGAAAAAGGAAAAGCATATTGATAAAAATGATGTGTTTATCGATACCTCCGCCTATACTGCAAAGCGATTACCAGAGGAGCTGGTTGCATACCTGAAAACAAACGGCCGGAAAAAAGTGTTGTTCGGAACCAATTACCCAATGATTACATCGGCGAAATGTCTGGAAGATCTCGATCAGCTCCGATTGGATGATGAAGTTGAAGCGATGTTTCTTTACGGCAATGCAAAACAGGTGTTTAAAATCGACTGACGGCAGGTCTGTTCGACTATGCGAACCAGTTCAATACTGACAGTATCGCTTACCTTGTTCTGATACCGCATCCGAACGCGGATATCTGGTATCGTTGTCAGGACCGGATCAAAGTATTCAACTATGATCTCTATGACCATTTTTATACGGTTTTCGATGCCAGAATGCTGAATCTGATCGAGAATATGGTCATCATGCAGTTGAATTTTTCAATTCATCACGGTATTTACATTGCTAAAATTATGCTTAGAATAGAACTATACGTTTTTGTTCTGGTTCAACCCCTTTTATGGAGGAAAACATCATGTATAACAAAGTTGTAATGGATCATTTCAAGAATCCTCGCAATGTGGGGGTTATCGAAGATGCCGATGGTGTTGGCGAGGTCGGCAACCCATTGTGCGGAGATATGATGACCATTTATTTGAAAATAAAAGATGATATCGTTGACGATATTAAATTTCAAACCTTTGGATGCGGATCGGCAATCGCGGTTTCCAGTATGCTGACCGAGATTGTCAGGGGAAAAAGCGTTGACGAAGCCAAAAAAATAACCAACAAGGATGTTGCCGACGCCCTGGAAGGATTGCCGAAAAACAAGCTGCATTGCTCCAATCTGGGAGCGGATGCGCTTCATCTGGCTATCAAAAACTATGAAAGTAAAAAAGCAGGCAAGCCCCAGGTGGAACTCAAACGAAAAGATGATCATGAACATTCTCATGGCGATACATGTTACTGTCCTTACTGTGATGTAGAACTCGATGACGGGACCGAATTTTGCACAGCCTGTCAGCACAGTCTGAAAGAAGAGCACTAATTTATCTTGAGGAAAGGATATCCGGAATGAAGTTCATCAATTTGGACCACATATCTTCCAACCCGCTTTTACCTGAGGTCAAAGAGGCGATGATCCAGGCGATTCAGGCGGATTACCACAATCCTTCCAGCCAGCATAAAAAAGGAGAGCAGGCCGCGGAGATGCTGGAAAAGGCGCGTGAAACAGTCGGGAGCTTAATCAATGTTGCAGACCCCAGAGAAGTGGTGTTCACTTCCGGAGGGACAGAGGCTGTCAACCATGCTGTCAAAGGGGCTGCAATGGCGGGCGCCAAAAAAGGTAATCATATCATAACTTCCAACATTGAACACAATGCCGTAATTCGAAGCATTCGACGGTTGAAAGGGCTTGGCTATACGGTCACATCCCTTGATGTGGATAAACACGGGTATGTCAATCCCGCAGACGTGGCGGATGCGATTACCGACAAGACCATACTGGTATCCATCATGCACAGCAACAATGAAACCGGAACGATTCAACCTATTGAAGAAATAGCCAAAATCACAAAACAGAAAAAGATCGTCTTTCATACCGACGCGGTTGACTCCGTGGGCGTGGTACCCATTGACGTACAGAAACTGGGTGTGGATCTGTTGAGTTTCTCTTCGAACACGTTTTATGGCCCGACAGGGGTCGGTGGTCTGTATGTGCGCCGGGGCACACTGGTCTGGCCGCTGCTTGACGGCGGTGTCCAGGAAAACAACAAGCGTGCCGGAACTGAAAATCTGATCGGGATTATCGGAACGGCAAAAGCTGCTGAAATAGCCCGCCGGAAACTGCCGGCCTGGCAGGCGCACCTTACAAAACTGAAATCCAGACTGCTCACAAAATTGCCGGATACCATTGACGACTACCTCATCAATACCCCTCCTGAAAACAGCCTGCCGAATCTGATATCCCTGTCCATTCAATATATCGAAGGCGAAAGCGTTATGCTGATGCTGGATGAAGAAGATATCGCGATATCCACCCGCTCAGCCTGCGCGACCGGATCTCTCCGGGCATCCCATGTCCTGCTTTCCATCGGACTGTCCCATGTGGACGCCCAGGGAACGCTGGTCATAACCCTCGGCCAGGACAACACCGAGGAAGATATTGACCGTTTTTTAAAAGCGCTTCAGAACGCGGTGGAGGTCCTTCGTAATATATCACCCTTATATCAAAAGATTAAAAAGAGTTGATCTAAGTTTCGGTTTTGCGTGAGATCAATTAAAGAAACAGCTCCCTTTAAAAAAATATTAAGAATTATATTCAGTTATAAAAGAGGTGTGAAAGTGGATTTTAAACTTGTCTTTGAAAAATTGTTAGATTTTTTTCAAAAAAACAAGGTACGGTATGGGCTTATGGGCGGTTTTGCGCTTGGTGCACAAGGCGTGGCTCGGTCAACAGTAGATATTGACTTTCTTGTTCATAAAAATGATCTGGATAAGATAGATGCCATCATGAATGAACTGGGGTATGAACTAAAATATCAGTCAGATAACGTATCCCAATATATCTCATCACTCAAGGTTTTTGGAGAGGTTGATTTTATCCATGCATTCAGGGAAATATCAGTGGGAATGCTTCAGCGGGCTGAAGAAAAAAAAATATTTAACGAAACAATCACTGTAAAAGTTCTAAGAGTTGAAGACCTTATCGGATTTAAGGTTCAGGCCA